>JAFRBD010000075.1 GCA_017405065.1 Ruminococcus sp.
CACATGATACCGGTCTGGATGGGAGCGAACTTGTTGAGCGTGTCCGCCATGGGAGCCAGACAGTTAGTGGTGCAGGAAGCGGCGGAGATGATCTGATCGTCAGCGGTCAGAGTGTCCTCGTTAACGCTGAATACGATGGTCTTGAGATCCTTGCCTGCGGGAGCGGAGATAACGACTTTCTTCGCGCCTGCGTTGATGTGAGCCATGGACTTGTCCTTAGAGCAATAGAAGCCTGTGCACTCCAGAACGACGTCTACACCGATCTCGCCCCAAGGCAGCTTGGAAGCGTCAGCCTCGGCATAAATGGTGATCTCCTTACCGTCAACGATAATGGAATTCTCGCCTGCCTCTACGGTGTGCAGACCCTCGCCGATCACACCGCAGTAGCCTTTCTGAGCGGTGTCGTACTTCAGCAGGTTAGCAAGCATAGCGGGGTTAGTAAGATCGTTGATCGCGACAACGTCATAACCCTCAGCACCGAACATCTGACGGAACGCCAGACGGCCGATACGACCGAAGCCGTTAATAGCAAGTTTTACTGACATTTTAATTCCTCCTAAGAATAATATAAATGTAAATTGTTACATCATTGTTATTTTACTACAAACTGAATATGAAATCAATATCTAAATATGAAATAGTTAACAAATATGACAATAAAAATACCGCCGAAGCGCCCTTTCGGCAGCCTCGGCAGTATCATCACTCCGTTCTGTCATTTTCCGCCTGCGTTTTTCCTGAGCTTGAACGAAAAGCGCTTGGAGGAAAAGATCTCAAATTTCAGCTTTTTCTGGAGCGTACCCATGATGCCGTCGGGCAAAAACAGGATCACCAGGATCGTAATAGTACCCAGAATGATATTCGACCAGCCGGGATAGTCCGCTAATTTTTCGTTGAGAAAAACATAGATGACCGCACCGATGACCGGACCGCTCACCGTGCCCGTACCGCCGATGATCGCGATGAACACCATCGAGATCGTCCAGCTGATATCAAAGCCCGAATCCGGATAGATCGTCCCTTTGTTGACAAAGAAGATGCCGCCCGCGAGCGCGGTAAAGAACGCCGCGATCACATATACCAGCAGCTTGTGGCTGAAGATATTCACGCCGACCGAGGCCGCGGAGGTGATATCGTCGCGCATCGCGGTCAGACCCAGTCCGACGCGCGTACGCAGCAAGCCGTATACCAGCGCCAGCGCGACGACGCAGATCGTCAAGGACAGGATACAGATCTCCTGCAGCGTCGGATACGGAACGATGCGGATCGTCATTCCCGCGCCCTGACCGACAAACTTCCACGCGAAGAACAGCATGCAGAACGCCTCGGCGGCGACCAGCGTCGCGATAGAAAAGTACATGCCCTCCAAGCGGAACAGGATCAGCGACATAAACAGCGATACCACCACGCTGATACCTGCACCGAGCAGCAGCGCGTAAAACAGCGGCAGACCGAACAAAGGTGAAGTCGCCATGGCGACGCTGTAGCCCGCCAAGCCGATATACAGCTGCTGACCGAGACTGGTCATGCCCGCGTAACCCGAGAGCAGGTTCCACATCTCGCCCATCGTCACATACAGGAATATCTGCACAAGATACCGCATCGCCTTATTGGAGATCAAGCCCGCAAAGCATCCGATATACAAGCCAACGACCGCCACGATACAAAGGATCAGCATCGGGGGCGAATCGAGCACCTTCACATGGGAAGGAGAAAATTTTCTTTTCAGCATCAGAACTCCTCCCCTATTTCCCTAAAATGCCTCTGGGACGGATCACCAGCACGAGCAGAAGCATCACATAGCTGATCAGCTGACCGTAGCTCGCGCCGCCGATGACCTGCGCCAATCCGAAGACGACGCCGGCGATCAGCGTGCCCGGGATCGATCCCATACCGCCGATCACGACCACGACGAAAGCGGTCGACAAATACGCGCCGCCGGAGGCGGGATTAAAGGTCGATTTCATACCGACGCACAAGCCCGCTACAGCAGCGCTCGCCATGGAAACGCCCATCGCGATCGCATACACCTTTTTGATATTCACTCCCGAAAGCGCGGCGGCTTCGGCGTCATCGGCAGTCGCGCGGATCGCTCTTCCGACATAAGTACGGCTCAAAAACAGCGACAGCAGTAATATGGATACGATGCTGATCGCGAAAAGCACCAGATTCAGCACGGAAAAGTTGATACCGAAAACCGTAAAGGTCTTTGTGCCGTATGAGACAGCGATACTCCGCTCATTGACGGTAAAGGTCAGCCTCAGCGCGTCCATGATAATGATGGACAGACCGAAAGTCACCAGCAGCGCCGGCTCGGGTCCCTTTTTCATGGCGCTGCCGATCAGCAGATACTGCAATACGAATCCGATCAAAAACATCAGCGGAACGGTGATCGCCAGTGAAAGGATCGGATCGATCCCCAGTCCCGTGGTGATGACCGACGCCATATACGCGCCGATGATCACAAACTCGCCGTGCGCGAGATTCGTCAGCTTGACGATGCCTAAGATCATCGTCATACCGATACCGATCAGCGCGTAGTAGCCGCCGAGCAATAAGCCGTTAATCAAAGTCTGTATAAAATACATAATCTATCTTCCTGTAAACACTTGTAGGGACGAGCATTGCTCGTCCGCCCCCAAAACAGCAAACTCCTATAACGAGAATGATTCTCAGATTCCGAAATACGCTTCTTTCAGCGTTTTCTCATCCACCTCGGCGGACTTGCCGCTTAGCACGATCCTGCCCTTGAGCATGACAAAAAAGCTGTCCGACGTCTTTAACGCGCGGCGGGTATCCTGCTCGATCAGGATGATCGCAGTCTTGTCGCTTTCGTTGATCATCCGGATCCGATGATAGATATCTTTAATAACAGCAGGAGATAATCCCAGAGAGATCTCATCGAAGATCAGGCACTTCGGACGCGCCATCAGCGCTCTGCCGATCGCGACCATCTGGCGCTGACCGCCGGACAGGGAGCCTGCCGGGTCGCGCATCTTTTCTTTCAGAACGGGAAAAAGCTCATAGACCCGCTCCAGCCTTTCCCTCGCATCCCTGCGCACGGATCTCGGAAAGCTGCCCATCAGCAGATTATCCTGCACCGACATGCGGTTAAAGCATCTGCCTCCCTGCGGTATCAGCGTCAGTCCCTTGGAAACGATCTTATCGGTATGCATGGCGGTGATATCATCCGCGCCGAAAAACACTTTACCGGAGAACGGCTTCTGCAGTCCCATGACCGCCGACGTCAGGGTGGTTTTGCCCGCGCCGTTAAGACCGATCAGCGAGACGATCTGTCCCTCGCCGACCTGCATAGACGCGCCGTTGACCGCGATAAAATCACCGTAGCCGACACAAAGATCTTCGATCCTGAGCAAAGGTTCACTCATCGTCGTCCACCCCCAGATACAAGGTTTGCACGGTCTTGGAGCTGATGACCTCCTGAGGCTCTCCCTCCATCACGCAGGAGCCCTCCGCCATACACATCAGACGGTCGGTCGAGCCGAGCATCGTCTGTATGATATGCTCGATCCAGATGATGGAATAGCCGGAATCCTTCAGGCTCTTGACCAGCTTCATCATATCCTTGACCTCGGCGTCGGTCAGTCCCGCCGCCACCTCGTCGAGCAGCAGCAGCTTGGGCTGTGTGCCGATAGCGCGCGCCACCTCGAGGCGCTTTCTGTCGAGCAGCGGCAGCTCTCCCGACAGCAGCTCGCGCTTGTCATAAAGACCGGTCAGCTTCAAAGCGTCGATGGCGGCGTGACCCGCCTTTTTTTCCGACTGACCCGTCCCGTGTACCGCCGCGACCAGCACATTTTCATACACGCTCATATTCTCAAAGGGACGGGGGATCTGAAATGTCCTGCCGATCCCCATACGGCAGCGCACATGCGGCGGCGTGCGGGTGATGTCGATGCTGTCAAACCAGATCGCGCCGGAGGTCGGACGGATGATCCCCAAAAGCGCGTTGAACATGGTGGATTTTCCGCTGCCGTTCGGCCCGATCACGCCGTAGACCTGTCCTTCTTCTACCGCAAAGGACAGGTCGTTGAGGATCTGTATTCTGCCGTAACCGGCATTCAGGTGATTGAATTCTACGATGTTTCCCATAGATACCTCGATTTATACCCATACTGATATTCAATAACAACCCAACGTCATCCCGATACGATTATTATTGAATATCAGTATCAAAGCGCCGGAGTATCGATGTGTCCGGCGCTTATCTTACTGATACAATTACGGTTTATTTCCTGTTTGTCGCGTTGCCTTCCTTATACTCGCCGGTCAGCGGGATATCCGGATAGAGGCTGTTGTCAATGATGATCAGCTGCAGTTCGCCGTTTTCGTCGCGCTGCCACTGACCGCCGGTCAGTACGGAGCTGCTGTAGGGCAGTCCCTCCATCTTCTTGGAATAGTCTACGGGACCGACGATCGTCTGACACTTGAGGGTGCCGATCGTATCATAGACCTTCTGCTTGTCGGTAGTACCGGCAGCCATAAAGGTCTGGATCGCCAGCTCAAGTCCTGCATATGCAAAAGCCGCGGGCTGGGGCATGATCGTGCCGTTGTCTTCTTTGTACTTTTCGTTGATCTCAGCGCAGGAAATGCCCGTCAGATCGGATACATACGGATTGGTGGGCGCCCACCACACCTGCGTCATGATGCCGTCCGCAAGATCTCCGAGGGCGTTGACGTCGCTCTGGAGCAGCGCGCATTTGCCCATAGTGACCGCGCCGACCTCTACGCCTGCCGCGATGACGGCGCTGTAGGAGTTTTTGAAATCGGGGGGAATGTTGGTGCCGGCGATCACGTCGATCTCTTCGTTCTTGAAGGTCTCGGCAACATTGGTGAAATCAGTGGTTCCGGAGGGATACTGACCGGGATCGACAACGGTATAACCGTCCTCCGCCAGTCGGCGGGTGAACAGATCGTGCCACGCGGTACCGTCGCTGTCGTTGGCGAACAGCAGACCCACCTTCGCGCCCGAACCGGGAGCGTAGCCCGCAGCCGTCCACAGCGCGCGCTGAGATTCGTAAACCTCGTCCAGCGCATAGAAGAAATCATAAGTCCAGTTGAACTCGTCCAGCGAGTGAGCCAGCGGATCAACGGGAGACTGGGTCGCGATGCAGGGAACGCCGTATCTCTCGGCGACCTGAGCGACAGGGATGACCGTGTTGGGAGTCTGAATGGCGATCATCAGATCGATCTCGTCCTCTTCACAGAGCTTCTGCGCCATCTCGGAGCATTTATTCTGATCGGATTCGGAGTCATAGACGATAACGTCGATCTCCTTCTCCTTGCCGTCTACGGTGATGGGATGCTCTTTGACGTAGTCGGTGAGCTGTTTGACGACCCACTCGCAGCCTTCGCCGTTGCCGGCGAGCGCGCCTGTGGTCGGATTGACATATCCTATTTTGATGGTATCGCCCGACTTCGCCTTGGAGTCAGCCGTCGCGCCGTCCTGTGTTCCGCCGCAAGCGGCGAGCGAAAGAACCAGTATTCCGGCGAGCAATAATGCAATTACCCTTTTCATCAAATCTCTCCTTTTTTCACAATCAAATTGCAGCAAGTATATTTGCCATGAAATATAGGATAGCACATTTGACAAATTCTGTCAACTGTTAATATCTACGAGGAGAATATCGTCTTAAAAATTGGTAAAAAAGCACATAACGCAAAAACATAGCATGACCGCGAACGATCATACTATGTCGATTGCTTATCTCTATCAGGACACCTAAAACACTACTAACAAGTATTCCGTTTGTCCGGTTTTGATCGTATCATGAGCCCGCATGAAAACAGCCGAATCGATAGATTCGTTATTCAAAAACAGCTTGGAAGCATTCTTGCCGGGAACAAGCGAAAAGAGCTTGCGCTGTTCATCGTATACGATTTCAAAATCCTGCTCCGCTGTCAGCGAATCATCTTTGATCCTGACCGTACATTCAGCCGATACGCCGATGCGGTTTTTGCCGGTTTTCAAAACAAAGTTCTCACCCATATCGCCGCCTTTGGTGCAAACCAGCATGCCGACCGTCTGAGCGTTGTCAGCCGCGGCAGGCGTATTGGTCTGTTCTGCCGAAGGTGAGACCGGAGCCGTCGGAGCAGGCTGCACCGTGACCGGCGCGGCAGGACGGAAAGGCTGTGCCGTGTTTCCGTTGTTTGGTACCGGAGGGCGGTATTGCCGCGGCGCCTGATAGTTTTGCGGTGAAGCGGGTCGGTTCTGTACCGGCTGCGCCGTGTTCGGCATGCCGGGACGGTACTGCTGTACCGGGCGGTTCTGCTGCGGCATCGGGGGTCGGTTCTGTACCGGCTGCGCCGTGTTCGGCATACCGGGACGGTACTGCTGTACCGGGCGGTTCTGCTGCGGCATCGGGGGTCGGTTCTGCACCGGCTGCGCCGTATTCGGCATACCGGGACGGTACTGCTGTATCGGGCGGTTCTGCTGCGGCATCGAGGGTCGGTTCTGCACCGGCTGCGCCGTATTCGGCATACCGGGACGGTACTGCTGTACCGGGCGGTTCTGCTGCGGCATCGAGGGTCGGTTCTGCACCGGCTGCGCCGTGTTCGGCATACCGGGACGGTACTGCTGTGCCGGACGGTTCTGCTGTGCCGGGCGGTTCTGCTGCGGAACGGGAGGTCGGTTCTGTACCGGCTGTGCCGTTTGGGGCGGGATGGGCTGATTATGCTGCTGTGTCCGGACATTTTGCGGTGCAGGATAGATCGGCTGCTGCACCGGTTGAGCCGGAGTCTGCACCGGCTGAGGAACACTCTGCGCGACTGGCTGAGGCTCCTGCGGGGCGGGCGCTTTCGGCTCCGCTGCCGTCTGAACGGGTGCCTGCACCGGCTGAGGAACACTCTGCGCGACAGGCTGAGACTCCTGCGGGGCGGGCGCTTTCGGCTCCGCTGCCGTCTGAACGGGTGCCTGCACCGGCTGAGGAACGCTCTGCGCGACTGGCTGAGGCTCCTGCGGGGCGGGCGCTTTCGGTTCCGCTGCCGTCTGAACGGGTGCCTGCACCGGCTGTTCGACGCTCTGCGCGACAGGCTGAGGCTCCTGCGGGGCGGGCGCTTTCGGCTCCGCTGCCGTCTGAACGGGAGCCTGCACCGGCTGTGCGACGGGACGACTCGGCTGCGGAGTCTGCTGCCGATTCAGCGCTTCGGCAGGATGAACGGGCGCTGCGGCGGGAACAGCCGCTGCGGGCGTTTCGGCAACCGCTTCACTCGCCTTTGCCTCGGCACGTTCGTTCTTTTCCTCCGTAAAGCTGGTCGAAGAAACCGCACCCGATCCATCGGATGAACCGCGCGGGTACTTGGCGCATTCTTCTTTTGTTACGGCAACGATGACGTTTTCGAAATCGGCGGGCTGTACCACCCGCTTGATTTCCGTCTTCATACGAGAAAAGACGACCTTAAGGATGGTCTCCGCTTTTTCACGGCTGCCAAGCTCTCCTTCTATTACTTCGACGAGTTTCTTGTGGTGCGCGTCGCATAATCTGTCGAGCGATTTTTTCTTTCCCTTTTTCGCTTCTGCAACCAGAGAAAGCTCATAGGCACTCATTGCCATCGTATAATCACCTCTTTTGGAAATCGGGAAGCTGCTTTATAATCTCTTATAACGGGAAAGCGGCTTCAAATCCAGGCGGACGTCAGCCAGATCCGCGATCTGGGGCGAATGCGTCACGATGATGACACAGCGGTTCAGCTCGTGCGCCAGATGCAAGAAGACATTCATGATATCGATACTGGTGTCGATATCAAGGTTGCCGGTAGGCTCGTCGGCAAGGATAACGCCGGGCTGGAAGCTCAGCGCGCGCGCGATGGCGATACGCTGCTGCTGACCGCCGGAGATCTTGAGGATACGGCGGTTGCCGACCTCGTCGGGATCCAGACCGACCTCGCGGATCAGACGGTCGATGTATTCCTTCTTGGTTTTGAACGTACCGAAGCCGGTCAGCTCGGAGAGCTTTCTGCCGGAGATATCCAGTGAGAGCTGGATGTTCTCCCTGACAGTGAACTTCGGCAACAGGTTGTATTCCTGAAAGATAACGCCGACGTCGCGGCTGCGATAGATGTATTTATCACTTTCATCAATGGGATAACCGTTATAGACGATATATCCCGAGGTCGGATCCATGATACCCGACAGCATCGACAGGAGGGTCGTTTTGCCGGCGCCGGATTTACCGGTGATACAATATACCAATCCGCGCTCAAATTCGTAATCCATATTCTTGATGACAGGATTGTTGGGATATGAATATGATACGTTCTTTAATTCGATAACACCCATTACTGCACCCCCTAATCCCGACTGGCAAGTATCTGTTTCGGATCGTACCGCAGAATAAACAATATGGACGTAAATCCGGATACGACCGACAACCCGATACCGATCAGGAGCATTTTCAGGATGACCATAAAGTCGACAGAGAAGCCGACCTTGGACACGTAGTTGACTTCTCCCTCGACGTCGCCGGCATGGGTCTGCATCGTATTGTTGCCCATATTCGCGCCGGGCGTCTGGTTCTGAGAATCCTCCGTTTGCTGCTGCTGCACCTGCGATTCAAGCAGATGGTTGGTCAGCGGCACGGACGCCGCGGAGCCGATGATGCAGCCGATCAATATCGCGATCAGCGTCACGGTAAGGATCTCGAACATGAACAAAAAGCTCAGCTTGAGCTTTTTCAGACCCATCGCCGCCAAAGCGCCGATCTCGTACTTTCTGTCGCGGATGCTGATGACGGAAATAACGATCAGTACGACCGCGCCGATGATCAGCGTGATGTACAGAAAAGTGGTCGCGAAGGTCTTGAGGTTCTCGATCGGCTGCAAGCCTGCTTCATAAGCCGCTACGTCGCTCGATGTGACCTTATACTTATCCTCGAGACCCAGTTCCTTTGCCTCTGCTTCAAACACGTCAAAATCCGCGACCGAGTCAAACACATAGGTGCCGGTCACGTTGCCGGTAAAGGCGTTGTCCTCATCGTCGCCGGTATTGACGGTCGCCGAGTTATCCTCCAGCGCCTTGCTCACCTCATAGCTGGTGACGATCGCGTTGGCGGGATCTGCGGCGGCGCTGACGGTAGCGGTGCCGTCGTCGGTATTCTCATACAGACCGGTGATCGTAAAGCTGAAGGTCTCGTCGGTATTCTTCGGATTGCAGAATTCAATGGTATCGCCGACCTTCAGCGAATTGTAGGTCGCCAGATCGTCGGAGATGATACACTTGTTCTCCGTCGTATGCTCGGGGAACATCTCGCCCTCGGTCAGACGCTCGGAATAGTTGTCGTCGCCGGTCATCGCGGCATACGAGCTGAAGCCCTTGAGCATAAAGTCGCCCTGGTTGACCATCTGCTGCATCATCTGACCGGGATCCTGCTGCTGCATCGGCATACCCATCCCGCCGCCGGGAGGAGCGTTGTCGGAAGAGGGCGCGGAGGATGTGCTTTCGGTAGCGCTCTGCGTCGAGGTATCGGCAGCGTTCAAAGCGTTGACGGCGTCGGAATCGATCGAATACTCATTGTAGTAATAGAAGTCCTTGACGCTTTGGGCGCCCGCGTAAGTCTGCAGTTCCTCGAGCGACAGACCCTTCATATTCTCCATCACGCTCTTCATATCGGTCGTGCCGTCGGCTGTAGTCGCCTGCGCGTTTTCCATGATATATTTACGGTCGACGTAAATATGCGCGGAAACCGACAGACCTTCCATGCTTTCCGCCGCGGCGACCTTAGCCGCCTGCTGGATAGACATGGCTACGCAGGCGGAGACCGCGATGATAAAAACAATAATGCCGATCAGTACGTTGCGTCCGATAGAACGCCGGATACTTTTTATAGCATATTTAAAGATAAACATAACTTAACCCTTCTTGATGAGTTATCAGATCAAACCGATCAGTTGAGCGGAGGTCTTGTGGGAGGCTCGGGCGGCTGCTGACGTCCGCCGAACAATCCACCGCCGCCGCCCTGAGGCGGCTCGGGCATCTCGCCGTTAGGCCCTACGATCTGCTCCTGACCCTCACCGGGGCCCTGAGGCGGCTGAGGCGGTCTCTTGCCCCTGAGCAGGAACAGACCCGCTACGATCAGGAGTAAAACAACCGCGATAATAATGATCAGAGCGAGCTTCGACTTCTTCTTTTCAGGCATCGAGAAGGCGATCGCGGAGTAATTCGCGTCGGCGGAATTGTAATCGGCGATATTGTCCTTGAGCTCTCTGAGCCAGCGGTCGCACTTGACGTCGGAGATCGTCTGCTTGCCCATTTGGGTCGCGTGCGTATTGGCAGAGAGAGAACCCTCCAGGATCTCCTCGTCCAGCGCGTCGGCAAAAGCTCTCGTGCAGATCAGGAAGGTATGACTGCCCTTGGAGAAGGGGACCTGATCGCTGACCTTGGGAGCGGTATAGCCGGGAACGCCGAGATACTCCGGCTCTTCGCCGGGATCGTTGCAGAACACATCGGCGATCCTGCCGTTGACAAAATGGAAGATCACATTGTCGCCCGCGGAAGCGTACACAAACTTGTTCTTGAGGAAGAACACAGCGCTTGCGGACGCGTAAGACGGATGCTGAGGGCTTTGGGTCACCATCAAGCCGCTGTTAGCTCTTTCAAAGATATTCTTCATCGCTTCGTCGCTGAGAGAAGGTCTTTTCATATAGCTTTCAACAAGGATCCTGGTGATTTTGGATTCGGGAGAGTTGCCGCCGTCCTTGGGGGTGTTATAACCCTCCGCAAGACAGCCGATACCCTTCTGTCCCTTCATTTCAAATACGGAATTATCGGGTTTTTGCGCGTGATTACTGATTTTTGATACGTTAAGTTCCATGATTCGCCTGCTTTCTAAATAATTTTATTGATGGTTATTGCAATTCGAATACCAATACAAAGCGCTGGGGAATGAGCTGTTCCTTCCTGACCAGCTTGAAGCCGTAGAAGGAAAGCTGTGAGATGATCAGCTCGGGCATGATGCCGGGGCCGTAATACGACGGCGTGTCACGGTCGGTCACGTCGTTATCGACGATGATCAGCTGACCGCCGGGCTTTAAGCCCTTCTTGATGCTGGCAATGAACTCGTCCTTGACGAATTCGATATCGGTGATATAGACCGCGTGATACATCGAGCACATAAAGACCTTGTCGACCGAATCCTCCTTGAGCTTGCAGTCGTTCATGCGGGTGACGAGCGTCTTGATGTTTTTGACGTTGTACTCGTTCTTCAGCGCGTCGAGATATTTCATCGCGTCCTTATTGATCTCGGTGGCGTAGACGGTACCCTTCTCCCCTACCATCTTGGAGAACTCATAGGTGAAGTAACCGCCGCCGCAGCCGAGGTCGGCGATGCTCTCGCCCTCTTTGATATCCAGCAGCGCGAGCATCTCGTCTGTCTTTTCCCACAGGAAGCGGTTCGGGTTGTTGAATACAAAGTACTCGTTCCACTCGTTCAGGGTGCCGATCGGGAAATCCTTGCCCTCATACTCGAAGCAGGTCTCGATATCGGCGTCCTCAGCCTCTTCCTTCTCGAGATAGAATTTGATGTACAGATACTTCTTGAGCTTGTCGTAATCGTTGCCGCCGAAGAAATCAAAGTACATCTTATCGCGGTAATCGGAGAGCATTTTCTCCTTTGTCGCGTCGTCCGCGAGATAATACTCACAGAACCACATAAACGCGGTATAGTCGTCGCCGATACGCTCCTTCGGCCACAGCTCGGCAAACATATCGTGCGCCTGCTGCACCTTCTCGCGGTCGTTGTTCATAAAGCCGTCGTACATCACCCTGCCGCACGCCTTGCCGCGGACGGAGTATCCGGCGGTAGAGGTGCCGATGATGCGGTAGCGGATCAGCGAACCCGCGGTATTGACATGGATATGGCAGGGATCCTCGATGCTGTTTTCCTTGCCCTTGAAGTCGATCGGGATATCGACCTTCTCATAAATCAGCACATAGCGCTGCGGG
>JAFRBD010000076.1 GCA_017405065.1 Ruminococcus sp.
ACTCAACGATGCAGTAGCCGAGCGATACCAGAAAGACGAAAATACAGGTAAACATACCGATATAATAATTGGCGAGGATCGACAGCGCCAGCGAGATCACATAAAGGCGGAACTTACCCTCCTTGAGCAGGGCAAAGGTTCCGGCGATGACCAGCGGCAGCAGCGCGATGGTATCCAGCCAGATGACGTTCCAGTAGTAGCCTACGATAAAGGCGCACAGAGCGTACATGATACCGAAGGCGGTGATGGATACGTCCTTTCGCTTGAAGGTGATCTTGAGGAACAGCGCGTAGAAGAAGCCCGCGAAACCGATCTTGACGCAGGTGATGATGTAGAGGAATTCCCTGAGCTTATCCGCGGGGACCAGCACCGACAGGAAATTGAGCGGGCTCGCGAGATAGTAGGACATCAGCGCGACATAGTTGGTGCCGCCGCCGCTCTTCCACGTCCACAGCAGGGAGCCGCCGTGCTGGAGCTTGTCCTGGAAGTCGACAAGGAAGGGATAATACTGGTGCCACAGGTCGGTGACCAGTATCTGGTTGGTGCCGAACGGCGATACGCCGGCGACCTTGAACGCAAAAAAGATCAGGATAAACGGAATGAAAAACGCCAGAAACAGGTAGATCCATACTCCGTAGCGGTCAAAAAACGAACCCTTTGCGAGGGTGGGCTGATCGCTCGGAGGAGTCATAGCATTTTTCTTTTTGGCTTTAGCTGTCATAGTTTGCTCCTTTGAGGTTAGTGATCAGCGGTCAGTTCAACGTGTTGAAAAAACCCTGACATATACACATACACATTTATATTACCATCATTTATTGACGAGGTAAACACTTAATTCGGAATTTTTGAAAAAATTTTTCAGAAACATTTACATGAATAGGATGATTTGGTATAATTAACAGTTAGAGAATCCATGGAATCGGAGGGACGGGAATGGCGGAATTCAAATATTACACCAGAGGCGGTTCGAGCCCGCAGGGTAAGGCAAGAGTCTATTACACCGCGCACCCGTCCGATCATGACAGGTGCATGAAAGATATCCGAGAAGATGTTTTCAAGCGCCAGAACTGCGCCGTATTCTGTGTTGACCCGGAGCTTAGGACGGACGAGATCGAGGACTATGAGCTCAGGCTGTCTCAGATGCAGCTGCTGATTGTTCCGGTCACGGCAAAGCTCCTTACGACCTCCAACAGAGCGATAGATACCGATATACCGTTTGCGCTGGCTCACCATATTCCCGTGCTTCCGCTGATGCAGGAGAACGGTCTGGATGAGCTGTTCAATCAAAGAGTCGGCAACCTGCAGTATCTGAATAAGAACGACTCTGAGCCTACCGCTATATCTTACGATGAAAAGCTGACCAAATTTCTGGATTCGATCATAGTCGGCGACGAGCTCACCGACAGGGTGCGCGGCGAATTCTGCGCCTATATTTTTCTGAGTTATCGCAAAAAGGACAGAAGCACCGCCCGTCGGCTCATGGAGCAGATTCACAAAAACCCAAACAACAAAGATATCGCTATCTGGTATGATGAATTTCTGACTCCCGGCGAGGATTTCAACGATTCCATTCTCGACGCGCTGAAAAAGAGCGATCTCTTTGTCCTCAATGTCACGCCGAATATCGTCAACGAGGAAAACTATATCCGGGAGCACGAGTATCCGACGGCGCGTGAGTTGGGCAGAAAGATACTGCCCGTTGAGATGGAACCGACCGACAGGGCGATGCTGAAAGCGCAGTATGAAGGGCTCCCTGAGCCGATAAGTCCCGAAGAGCTTTGGGCTGCGGCTCAGCTGAGCGGTCTTGCCGGATCGGAAAACAATGACAGCGAGCATAACTATCTGATAGGACTCGCATACCTGAACGGAATCGACGTCGAGGTAGACCACGCGAAGGCTGTAGAACTGATCACTTCTTCCGCAAACGCTGGATATACCGAGGCGATAGAAAAGCTGGTTTCGATGTATGTGTTCGGCGAAGGCGTAGCCCATGATTATAATAAAGGTCTGGAATGGACGGAAAAGCTGATCGAGATCCGCGGAACAAGATACGATTTCGACCCTACCGAACAGAATGCGGTCGATTTCCTTCATGCGCTGTGGGGTTGTGCCGGTGCGTATGATTTTCAACAGGGTTTGAATAAAGCCGAAAAGCTGTATATTGAAATGCTGTTGAACGCCGAGAGCTTTTATAACAGATTTTGCAACAGCCTTTTTGCACAGTATATTTCTATCAGCTGCAATGGACTGGCAAAGCTCGAATTAGAGAGGGGTAATCTGCAAAAAGCGGAGGAATACGCCCGCAAGGGGATGGAAGCCGCCGAAATCTACGCCGATGCGACCGGCTCGGCAGAGGCGCGCAGAGACCTGATCGTAAACTGCTTTCTGTTCGGCGAGATCGCTAAGGCAAAGGGAGATCTTCAAAACGCAAAGCGCCATTACCAAAAGGGAGCAGAAATAAGCGCCGCTTTAGCGGAACAGGACGGCATGACGGATGCCCGCAGAGATACAGCGGTGCTGTACGGTATGCTGGGCGATATCGCGCGCGATGAAGGCGATATTCGCGGGGCGGCTCATTATTACTCGGAGTCCTTGGAGATTTTTGAACAGCGGTTGAGAGAGAACGCTACTAACGAGGCTCAGAGAGATTATTCCATAGCGCTGGTAAGGTTCGCTGAATTGGCGCGGAGATGCGGCGAGATACAAACGGCAGAAGAGTATTTTCTCGCGGCTCTGGATATACGTGAGGAGCTCTTTAAAAGAGCGGGAACCGTAATCGAAACGCGCATGGATCTGTCGAGATTGTATTCACAGCTCGGTGATCTCGCGATGGCGGCGGGAGATTTGGAAACCGCTGAAAAATATTATATACAAGCGATCGAAGTGATCGAGGCGAGCGCGCTGGAGATCGGTACAGTTCAACTGCTCAGAGACTTATCCAACAGATATTTCGACCTCGGGAATACGGCGATGCGGATTTCCGCCGGTCGGGGCTCGAAAGATTTCAGCAAGGCTGAAAGATATTTGATGAAAGCGTTGCAGATCCGCGAGGATCTGGCGGCTGAGACCGGAACGCTGAAGGCTCGCAGGGACCTTTCGACGTGTTATTCCAAGCTCGGGGAGTTGTACCTGATGCAGGGAGATTTTACACGGTCTGAGGAATATAACAGGAAGGCGCTCGGGATCGACGAGGAGCTGGCCCGGGAGTTGGGAACTCCCGAAGCGAAGAGAGATCTGTGTCTGAGTTATTTCAGACTCGGCGACGTCGCCAGATACAGCGGCGACAGAGTCTCAGCGGATAGTTATTATCAGAAAGCCTTTGAGATATGTGAATATCTGGTTGAAACCCTCGGGATAGCCGAGAGTTATAACGATCTCGCGACGGCATATTACAAACTCGGCGAGCTGAGATCGGATATCGGATATCTGGAAAAAGCACAGGATATCTGGAAAAAGCTGTCTGCAAAGTACCCGAGAGTATATACATACCGCCGTTTTCTTGAAATCGTAACGGAAGAGATCGAGCGGCTCACGGGCGGCGGCGGATTATCATTCTTCAATCGCTTTAAAAAGGATTAAAGCCGGAGTTTTGCAGCGGCTGATAACCGTTTCCGGATCATACAGGAAGGAAAAAACAATATGAAGAAATTAATCGACATCGTCGTCCCCTGCTAGAACGAAGAGGAAGTACTTCCTCTCTTTATCGAGGAGACGAACAAGGTCATCGCGACCATTCCCGACTACGATTTTCGCTATATTTTCGTCAACGACGGCTCCAAAGACGGTACCCTCAGGGTGCTCAGAGAGCTCGCGGAAAAATATAACAACGCCAAATATATCTCTTTCTCCCGCAATTTCGGCAAGGAGAGCGCGATGTACGCGGGTCTGGAGAACTCCACCGGCGATTATGTCATCGTGATGGACGCCGACCTGCAGCATCCGCCGGCAATGTTCCCGCAGATGATCGCGGGCGTGGAGGAAGGCTACGACTGCTGCGCGCTCTATCGCGCCAAGCAGAAGGGCGAGAGCGCGATCAGGCGGCTGATCTCGAAGATATTTTTCGGCTTCCAGAATAAGATATCCGACGTCAAGATGCCCGACGGCGCGGTGGATTACCGCATCATGTCGCGCCAGATGGTGGACAGCATCATCAGCCTGTGCGAGAAACAGCGCTTTTCAAAGGGCTTGTTCTGCTGGGTCGGCTTCGATACCAAGTGGGTCGAGTATCAGAACGTGGAGCGTACCGTCGGCACGACCAAGTGGAGCTTCTGGAGCCTGTTCAAATACGCGCTGGACGGCATCACGAGTTTTTCGGTATCGCCGCTGCGCTTTATCGCGGTGCTGGGCTTCATCATCTTTGCGCTGGCGCTCATCTGGATCATCATCACGCTGATCCAGACGCTGATCATGGGTATCGACGTGCCGGGCTACGTCACGACGCTGTGCGCGGTGCTGTTCATGGGCGGCATCATTGAGATGTCGGTCGGCGTGCTGGGCGAGTATATCGGCAGGATCTATATCGAAAGCAAGGACAGACCGATCTATATCGCGAAGGAAACGAATCTGGAGGATAAGGAAAAGTAAACGATGGGCAAAATAAAAGAGCTTTTCATCAAATACAAAGAAATCATACTGTACCTGTTTTTCGGCGGAGCTACCACGCTGGTCAGCATTGTGACCTATGCGCTGGCTCAGCTTCCGCTGCAGGGAATGATCCACGATGAGGCGACAGCCTTTTCGCTCGGGACGTTTGTTGTTTCAAAAATGACGCTGGGGATTTTTATCGCTAAGGTCATCTCTTGGATCGCGGCAGTCATTTTTGCCTTTGTTACCAATAAGATATGGGTGTTTGAGTCAAAATCATGGGCTTTTTCCGTTGCGTTCAAAGAGTTCTGGCTGTTTGTAGCCGCAAGGATCGCTACGGGTCCGATCGAGTGGCTGGGCGTGCCGCTGCTGGTGTCGCTGGGCTTGAACCAGACGCTGTTTAAGGTAGAGGGATTCTGGGCTAACATTATTTGTATGGCGATAGTCGTCATCCTCAACTATTTGTTCTCCAAGCTGATCATTTTCAGAAAAAAGGATAAGAAGAAGGATAAGCCGGAGAAGACGGCAGAAGAAACGAACGAAACAGAATGAGTTTGAATGAATGAGTAAGGGCGCGGAGAGATCCGCGCTTTTTTGACGGGGAAAACGGTGAATGGAGAAGAGTGAAGGGTAAATGGTTTTTGGAGGGCTCCGCCCTCACCC
>JAFRBD010000077.1 GCA_017405065.1 Ruminococcus sp.
AAAGCCCATAACGGAGCCCGCCGAGAAAGCGACTCTCAGACCCTTGTTCAGTCCGGTACGGCAGGCGTTCGCGGTACGCGCGTTAGCCGCCGTCGCTATCTTCATGCCGATAAAGCCCGACAGACCCGAGAAGAAACCGCCAGTGATAAAGGCGAAGGGTACATAGGGAGTCAGCAGTCCGAAGAGCGCCATCGCGCCGAGGATCACGAACATCACGGCAAAGAAGATCGATACGATCGTATACTGCCGTTTGAGGTACGCGTTCGCGCCCGCGCGGATGGAAGCGGAAATTTTCTTCATCCTGTCGGTACCTTCGTCGAACTTCATGACGCGCTTCGCCATGATAAGAGCGAAAACGAGCGCCATGACCGCGCCGACGAAGATCGCGATAACAAGATACAATTCCATTTTGTTCTACGTCTCCTTTCTGATACTATTCCCGCTCTATGAGGCATTTTCGGCAGGGAACAGTACGAATCGTGCCGCATTTTTGAAGGAAATGACCCGCAATCCTGCAGACACCGAATTTTCGTAACCTTTATTTTACTATAATAAAGCGAATTAGTCAAGAAAATTCAACGGTTTAATACTGAATTCACGGTTGTTTTTTCGTGTAATTTGTTAAAACCCGTTTCGCTTTTCGTTTTCTTTCAGCTTCTTTGTTGGAAAGCTGATTAATTGCCCTTTTGAAAAGCCGATTATTTGCGGTTTAGATATTGCACAGAAAATCTGAATATGATAAAATAAGATGATACTGATACTAATTTCGGTCAAAAGAAGGTATATCAATGAAATCGATCATGCGACATTTTACCAGGCGCGACTGGCTGGCGACGGCGGGCGCGGTGGTGCTGATCGCGCTGTCGGTGTGGCTGGAGCTGCTGATGCCCGACTATATGAAGGACGTCACGGCGCTGCTGATCACGCCCGGCTCCTCCGTCGGCGACATCCTGTTCGCGGGCGGCAAGATGCTGCTGTGCGCGCTGGCAAGCCTCGTGGTCAGCGTGCTGGTCACGGTGATCTCAGGCTATCTCGCCGCAAACTACTCCTACAACGTCCGCCAAAAGCTCTATGACGCGGTCGAGGGCTTTTCGATGGCTCAGATCAACCGCTTTTCCACCGCCTCGCTGATCACCCGCTCCACCAACGACATCACACAGGTGCAGACCATCATCGTATTCGGTCTGTTCGTCATCGTGCGCGCGCCGCTGATGGCGGTGCTGGCGATCACCAAGATCGCCGATCACAGCCCCGAGTGGACGATATCGGCGGGCGTTGCCGTAGGCTTGGTCATCATCGTGCTCGCGTTCTGCTTCATTTTCGCCCATCCGCTGTTTCAGCGCATCCAGACGCTGACCGATAACATCAACCGCATCACGCGCGAGAACCTGACGGGTATCCGCGTCGTGCGCGCTTATAACGCCGAGGGCTACCAGAAGAACAAGTTCGAAAAAGCGAACTTTGATATCACGAGCAACAACATGAAGGCGCACCGCATCATGTCGATCATGCTGCCTTCCATGCTGCTGATCATGAACGGTATGAGCCTTGTCGTCTATTGGATCGGCGCTTTTCTGATCGACGGCGCGCCGCTTGCGGACAAGGGACAGCTCTTCCTCGATATGACGGTATTCTCACAGTACGCGCTGATGGTCATTATGGCGTTCATGATGCTGAATATGATCTTTATTATGGGCCCGCGCTCGCTGATCGCCGCCAAGCGCATCAACGAGGTCATCGACACCGAAAGCTCCGTCACCGACGGAAAAGGCGTGGAGCACACGGATGTCAAGGGCGAGATCGAATTCAGGAACGTGAGCTTCAAATACCCCGACGCCGCCGATTATGTGCTGAAGGATATCAGCTTTACGGCAAAACAGGGCGAGACCGTCGCGATCATCGGCTCCACCGGCTGCGGCAAATCCACGATGATCAATCTCATCCCCCGCTTCTACGACGCGACCGAGGGCGAGGTGCTGGTGGACGGCTTCAACGTCCGCGACTACACCCTCGAACAGCTCCATAACAAGATCGGCTACGTCCCGCAGAGAGCGGTATTGTTTGCCGGCACGATCAATACCAACGTAGCGATGGGCGACAACGGCAGTGAGGGCTACACGCAGGAGGACGTTGCCCGCGCGATCGAGATAGCGCAGGCAAAGGACTATGTCGAACAGTATCCCGATGGCTTTGAGCATCCTGTCGCGCAGGGCGGCTCCAACCTCAGCGGCGGTCAGAAGCAGCGCGTCTGCATCGCGCGCGCCATCTGCCGCGACCCCGAGATCCTGATCTTTGACGACAGCTTTTCTGCTCTCGACTACAAAACCGACCGCGAACTGCGCCGCAGCCTGAAGGAAAACACCGCCGGCGTAACCAATATCATCGTCGCCCAGCGTATCGGCACCATCAAAAACGCCGACCGGATCATCGTACTCGACGAGGGCAGGATCGTCGGCATCGGCAAGCATAAGGAGCTGCTCAAGACCTGCCCGATCTACCACGAGATCGGCTTGTCCCAGCTCGGAGAGGAGGAGCTCAACCATGTCTGAGAACAACACCTCTCAAAAGCAGTACATCAAGAAATCCCGCGAGCAGTTCATCGGCGCGGACAGCAAGCGTCCGCAGGCGCAGAAGGGCTTCGGCAGCCCCAAGGGGGTCGTTACCGAAAAGTCCGATAACTTCGGCGCTTCATGGAAGAAGCTGCTCTCTTACGCAAAGCCCCAGATGCCCGCGATCGTCGTCGCGATGACCTGCGCCGTTATCGGCACGATCATCTCCCTGATCGGCCCCAAGCAGGTTCAGAAGATCACAGACCTGATCACACAGGGTATCACGGGCAGCATCGACCTCGATGCCGTCACCTCGACCTGCGTCTTTCTGATGATCCTCTACGGCGTCAGCTGGCTGATGAACTTCGTCCAGCATTTCATCATGGCGACCGTCGCGCCGACCGTCAGCAGCCGCATGCGCACGGACATCACCGATAAAACCAACCGTCTGCCGCTGCGCTACTTCGACTCCACCCCCTTCGGCGACATCCTCAGCCGCATCACCAACGATATCGATACCATCGAGCGCACGCTCAACCTCAGCATCGCCCAGTTCATCACCTCGATCGCCCTGTTCTTCGGCTCGGCGGCGATGATGTTCATTACCAACTGGATATTGGCGCTGACCGCGATCGGCGCGTCGATCCTCGGCTTCTTCCTGATGTCGGTCATTATGAAAAAATCCCAGCTCCACTTCAACCGTCAGCAGCGCCACCTCGGCGCGATCAACGGTCATGTGGAGGAGATCTACTCGGGTCACAATATCGTCAAGGCGTATAACTACGAAAAGGAAAGCCGCGAGGAATTCAGCCGCATCAACCGCCATCTGCGCGACAGCGTGTTCAAATCCACGGCGCTTTCGGGCGTGATGCAGCCGCTGAAGACCTTCATCGGCCACTTGGGCTTTGTCGCCGTCTTCGTCGTCGGCGCGATCCTGGTCAAAGACGCGCTTATCACCTTCGGCGTCATCATCGAATTCACCATCTATGTGCGCCTGTTCACCCAGCCCCTGCAGCAGCTCGCGCAGAGCTTCTCGAGCATGCAGAGCACCGCGGCGGCAGCCGACCGCGTATTCGAGTACCTCGGCGAGGAAGAACTCTCCGACGAAAGCGGCAAGACAAAGCGTCTTGACTCCGTCAAAGGTCATGTGCGCTTCGACCACGTACACTTCGGCTACAATCCCGACAAAATCATTATCAACGACTTTTCCGTCGATATCCCCGCAGGACAGAAGGTCGCCATCGTCGGCCCCACCGGCGCAGGCAAAACCACGATCGTCAACCTGCTGATGCGATTCTATGAGCTGAATTCCGGGCGTATCTATATTGATGACGTCCCCATCGACGAACTGACCAGAGAAAACGTCCACGACCTGTTCTGCATGGTGCTGCAGGACACCTGGCTCTTTGAGGGCACGGTGCGCGAGAACCTCGTCTACAGCAAAGAGGGCGTGACGGACGAAGAGCTTGAGCGCGCGTGCAAAGCGGTCGGCATCCACCACTTTATCCACACCCTGCCGCAGGGCTACGACACCGTCTTGGACGACAAGGCGACCCTCTCGGCAGGTCAGAAGCAGCAGCTCACCATTGCCCGCGCGATGGTCGAGAACGCGCCGCTGCTGATCCTCGACGAGGCGACAAGCTCCGTCGATACCCGTACCGAGCGCATCATCCAAAAGGCGATGGATTCCCTCACCGAGGGCAGAACGAGCTTTGTCATCGCGCACCGCCTGTCCACGATCAAGAACAGCGACCTGATCCTCGTACTCAAGGACGGCGACATCATCGCCTCGGGCACGCACGACGAGCTGCTCGCCGAGGGCGGCTTCTACGCCGACCTGTACAACAGCCAGTTTGAGCAGAGCGCCTAGGGTGACAGCTGTAAAGTTAACCGCTTTGCGGTGAGTGATGTTTGCCTTACGGCAAATTGCAGCTGACAGTTGCCGGTTTGCAGTTGTCAGATTATCAATCGGGTGAGGGCAGAGCCCTCCCATAATTCCTAATTCCTCATTTCTAATTCCTAATTATAACGGAGTGACAATATGAATATTTGTGTATACGGTGCGTCGAGCAGAACCATCGACGCGAAATTCACCGACGCGGGCTATGATCTCGGATTCAAGCTCGCCCAACGCGGCTGCGGGCTGGTATTCGGCGGCGGCGACAACGGCATGATGGGCGCGGTCGCGCGCGGCGCTCACGAGGGCGGCGGAAAGATCATCGGCGTCGCCCCCTCGTTCTTCAACGTCGACGGCGTTCTTTATCCGAATTGCGACGAGATCATCTATACCGAGACCATGCGCCAGCGCAAGCAGAAGATGGAAGATCTCAGCAGTGCGTTCATCGTATCGCCCGGCGGCATCGGCACTTTTGAAGAATTCTTCGAGATATTGACCTTAAAGCAGCTCGCCCGCACCGAAAAGCCGCTGATCATCCTTAACACGTACGGCTATTACGACGCGCTGCTGTCGATGCTGCAGCATACCATCGAGACCTCTTTCATGACGAAGGATACCCTTAACCTGATCTATATCACCGACAGCCCGGACGACGCGCTCGATTATATCGCAAATTATCACGCGCAAAAGATAGACGTCAAAAAGCTGCGAAACATCTATTGATATGGAAGAAAAAGAGCACCCATCCCGAAAGCAAATACGGCTTCCGGAATTTGATTATTCCGAGAACCGTATGTACTTCATCACAATATGTTCCAAAGATAAAGAGAAAACCTTTGGCAGAGTTGTAGGGGACGGCGCTTGCGACGTCCCGCAGGTCGTGTTGTCGCCTATCGGAACGGTTATAGAAAAAATAATACGCTTGATGGATAACAAATATTACAATGTCTTCATTGATAAATACGTCATCATGCCGAATCATGTCCATATGATAATCGCTGTCAGTAATGCCAAAGATGAAACCTATAAGGATAATTTTAGGGCTTCTTATTTCGGGACGTCGCGAGCGCCGTCCCCTACGGAACACCCCTGCGACAAGGTTGTACTCCGAGAAAACGACGAACGCACAAATAAAATCATCCCGAAATTCATTTCGTTATTCAAGCGTTCTTGCAATCACGAGATAGGATATAATATCTGGCAACGCAGTTATTACGATCATGTACTGCGAAACTATCAAGACTACCGCTGTACTTGGCTCTACATCGACAACAATCCCGCCCGATGGACGGAGGATGAATACTATTGATGCAAAAACGACCCGACATTTCTGTCAGGTCGTTTTCGTTTTCCTTATAATTGTTCCAAAAAAGCTATCAATTCCTCATATGTTCCCTGCCTGAAATCGTCGAACGGCAGACCGTGGGTGATCTTATGATCCGTGACGAGGAAGGTATCGATCCCAAGCTCCCTGCATGGGTACATATCCTCGCGCACATCGTTGCCGATCATCAGCGCTTCATCAGGCTCCACGCCGAAGCGGTCGAGGATCTCTTTGAAATAGAGCGGATTGGGCTTGCAGTAAGAGCTGGTATCGGCGGTCGTGACGAGGTCAAACATCTCCGGCTTCAAGCCGACCCAGCCCATCCGCATCGCGACCGCCTCGATCGTGAACACCGGCATCGTCGCGACGACGGCATACTCCGCCTTCTGACGCATCAGCTCCGCGATCCTTACCGCGAACGGGTTCGGCAGGGTGATCTCATAGACGTTCTCAAAGGTCGTGGAATAATATTCGAGGGTAGGCGGTTCGATCTGCTCGCGGGTATAACCGCTGATCTTTTCGACCTCTTCGTAAAATACCTCGATATTTTTGCGCCCGCTCTCATTATACAGCATCGCGCGTACGCCCTGATTTACGCCGGATGCGGCGCGCACGGGGTCAAGCCCATAGGTACGGAACACTTTTGAGATGTCGCGAAACCAGATCTCGACGAATTTATCCTGCGTATAGATCGGCAGAAGCGTATTATCAAGGTCGCTCATAATCAATTTGTACTTACTCAATAGGATCACCATGCAATAGTTTAGCATGATTCACGAAATTTCGCAATACTTATTGTCAAAGATTCGGTTTCATGATATTCTGTAGGCAGCAAGGGATGAATCATCATACAAACCGCATGAGGGCAGAGCCCTCCCGCAACCTTTCACCATTCACCCTTCACCTTTCACCAATATGGAGTTGATACTATGAAGCATTTTAACCCTGCAAATATTCTGCTGCCCAAGAAGGATTTTGAAACTTGGGCGGTCGTGGCGTGCGACCAGTACACCAGCGAGCCAGAATACTGGAACGACGTGGAGGCGATCGTCGGCGACAAGCCATCGGCACTCCACATCATCCTGCCGGAGATCTATCTTTCCGAGGACAACAGCGAGCGCATCGGCGCGATCAACGACACGATGCAGGAATACCTCGACGGCGACGTTTTTGATATGCACGAGAACAGCATGATCTATGTGGAGCGCGAGTCGAACAACACCATCCGCCGCGGTCTTGTCGGTATCATCGACCTCGAGGACTACGATTACCGCAAAGGCGCGACCTCCGCGATCCGCGCGACCGAGGCGACCGTACTCGAGCGCATCCCTCCGCGCGTACAGATCCGCAAGGACGCCCCCCTCGAGATGCCGCACATCCTGCTCTTGATCGACGACCCGCAGCTCTCCGTCATCGAGCCGCTCGCCGGGCAGAAAGACAGCTTTACACAGGCGTACGGCTTTGACCTGATGAAGAACGGCGGTCATATCGACGGTTATTTCCTGCCCGACGAGGTCATCGCACAGGTACAGGACGCGCTCGAGGCGCTGATCGCTGACAAGGACGACAAGCTCCTCTTTGCCGTCGGCGACGGCAACCACAGCCTCGCCACCGCGAAGGAATGTTATCATCAAAGCCAAAATCCCCTCGCGCGCTATGCGCTGGTCGAGGTGGTCAACATCCACGACGAAAGTATCGAATTCGAGCCGATCTACCGCGTGATGTTCAACGTCGACGCCGAGGACTTTATCGAGAAGTTCTCCTCCTACACCGACGCCCACGGTACCGGCATCCGCCAGACCTTCCGCTGCATCACCCCCGACGCGGACGGCGAGCTGGAGGTCAAATCGACCGCCAAGCTGCCCGTAGGCACCCTGCAGACCTTTATCGACCGCTACATGAAAGAGCATCCCGAGGTAAAGATCGACTACATCCACGGCGAAGAGGTCGTCGAAAACCTGTGCAGGCAGGAAGGCACCTTAGGCTTCATCTTTGAGGGTATGGGCAAGGACGAGCTGTTTCCCGCCATCACCGCCGACGGAAGTCTGCCCCGCAAGACCTTCTCGATGGGTCACGCGCACGACAAGAGATACTATATCGAGGCGAGAAAGATCAAGTAAGGCACGCGTGTCCTTTTTTCTTGCAAACACAATTATTCAACGCACGAAGAAAGCGCCTGAGCAGCGAATGCCCGGGCGCTTTTGATGTAGTGTCAGAATTTGCAGAAACGTCTATCTGTAGGGGAGGGGCTTGCTCCTCCCACTGAAGCACGTTTGTTATATATCTTTATAGGACAGGGACACTGCGTCATCGTAGGGGCGAGCATCGCTCGTCCGAGAATGACGGGCGCAACTAACAAATGAAACCGCAGATAGGAATGAAGCGCTTCTGTCGGCGGACGACCACCGGTCGTCCCTACGGAAGCAGGGATTTGCTCCGCATTTGGACAGCATCACAACACACGCTTCGGAAGGGGTGCCGTCTGCGGCTGAGCAACAAGCTCCTCCCCTACACGGTTTTCGGAATCGTTATCCTCTCATCAGTTCACCAGATACCGCTGTATCCGCGTCGCGTCGATGATGGTGCGTTCGCCGTCGCGGTCAAAATCGGAGTAATATTTAGGCATACCGGCGTTCCTCTCTTTAAGATAGGCGATCTCGTCATCGGCGGGATATTCGTGCATCTGCGCCTCACAGCGCTGCAGAATCGTCACGTCGATAATGGAGATCTCATTGTCGCGATCAAGATCGCCCAGCAGTCTGCCCTCGGTCACTTTCTCATCAAACGCCTTGGCAAAGCCCTCATATCGCGCGTCAAGGCTGCCGTCAGCGTCGACAAATCCATCCTCCTTGACGTCATAGACCGCGTAGCCGGAGCTGAAGGGATAAGCGTAATGATCGTGCAGGATCACACGGTTGCCGATAATTGCCTGATAATAGGCGGGGCCGACCATATTCAGCTCGCAGCGCACCAGCGTCCAGTCGGCTTCTCCGGTTTTATCATGGTGATAGTAAAGCTCGCGATAGTACATCAAAGAAAGGTCAGGATCGACGTACTCCTGCTCAAAACGCACCTGATACAGACGTCCGTGCCGGGGCGCAGGCGGTGTAGTCGGCTCCGCAGGCGTTTCCCATCCCCACTCGGTAGGCAGCTCTTCCTGTGCGACCGCTTTGAGATAACCGTCGAGATAGGCGTCGCCGCCGCTGCCGTCGGGATGGAAGTAAATGATATATTCCTTTTCCGCGCCGGTATTGTCGATCTCTCCGTTTTCGTTATACCAGCCCTGCGCGGGGAACTGCTCACAGTCGCTTATCGCTTTACCGTCTATATAATGAACGATCCTGAAGCGGGAAGAACTGTCGATCATGCGGCTGCGATAATATTCGCCAACGACGTCGGACGAATAGAGTTTGTTTTCGGAACGGATAACGTCAGGCTGACTGCTGTTGACAAAATAGTAGCCGTTCAGCGCGGTATCGGCAGGGGGATTTGCGGGAGCCTCAGGCGCTTTGATGTGCGCGCCGCCGATATGGTTGCCCTGTTCGTCAAAGTGGTCGGGATTCAGACAGTTTTCTTCAACGGATACAAAGTTCTCGCTTGTTGTCGCATAGCTGCCGTAGCAGCCGTTTCCGTAGTAGATATAGGGATCGAAGGCGTACGGCATATGAGGCATATAGACGGATACGACGACCGGTTCGGGGTTGATCACGAAGATACAGCCGTCGAAGCTGTCGGGATCGGGGCTGCCCTCGGGGATGGTATCGTAGTCGCCTTCCCACGCGCCCTCGATATTGAGATCCGTCGTCTGACAATGCTCTTCAAACTTTTGGGGGCTCAGCTCTTTTGACGCGTAAAAGCCGTTGTTCCAGATCACCTGCGCGACGCCGTCGGGCACGTCGGCATAATAAACGCCCTGCTCATAATCGTCGATGCACATGCGGTAGCCGGGATAAGACGCGGGCGCAGCGACATCACCCCACCAGTAGATACCGGCGTAATACTTGCCCTGATACACGCCGTAATCGCTGTACCAGCTGTCTGTCTGCGGCATTTTGAAGAAAATGCGGTTGGTCGCGATGGCTTCGCCTGCCGCCGCTTCTGCCTCGGCGATCGCCTCGGCGACGAATGTCATCGGCTCCTTGTTGACGATCTCCGCATTGACGGTCGCCGTGACCGCCGGCATCAGCAGAACCGCCGCCAAGATGATACTCACTGCTTTTTTCATGTTGATTCCTCCTTTTTTCCGTTTTATCATATGATGCTGTCATGTTTTTCAATATTTTATCTGACATTATGCAAAAATCAAGATTATATAATAATTACGAAGCGCTGAGCTTGGCGCTGCCCTTCACAAGCATTTTGCCGCTTTTTGTATAAAACTCATAATTGTATGTGCCGTCGGCAGGCAGGATGCCGTAGTCGCGCGGGGTATAAGAGAGGGTTCTGTGACCGAGCGTCAGCGTCGCGATGTGCTGGTCGGAGAATCGATCGCTGTCGCCGTACTGATTGCCGTTATCGTCATAGATACGGCAGTAAACAACACCGCCGTCGCGGTTGATCGATGATACCGCAAAAGACGAAACATTGACGCTGACGGTCGGCTTAAAGGGGCTTTGGGTCGGCTTGGGCGCGGGAGCTTCGGTCGGTTGATCGGGATCCCACTCCGATTCGGTCGGATCCCATTCATGCCACGGTGATGCGGTGGGATCGGGTTCGGTAACATTCCAGCCGTTGGGTCCGTTCGGTATGATCCCTTCATCCTCGGTCTCTTCTTCGGTCGGCGCCGCAGCGGTCGTCGGACTGTGCGAACCCTCGGTCGGCGTTTCGGCAGGGTCGCCGCTCTCGGTGGGATTCGGCTTTGTCGTCGGATACGTCCTGCCGCTTGTCGTCGGGCTTGTGTTCGCATTCCCGCCGCTCTGACCGGGCGCGGAGGTAGGATCGGTGGTGTCCTCTGTGCCGAACAGACGCTCAAAGAAACGAACGATACCGGGCTTTGCTTCGGTCGGCTGTGCGCCGTCCTGCGCTTCATCATCGGCAGGGATGACGACGACCTCGGTCGCGACGGTCTCGCCGTTGGCGTCGGTCGTCCACACGATCTCGGTAGACGAAGTCTTAGTACCGGACTTTACGGCGACAGGGGGCTTATTCCCCATCGTCAGGAACAGTGCGAGGCTCAGCGCAGAAACCAGCACGAGGCTCGCCGCCATGGCGATAAAACGCGGTCTGCGCCAAAACGGTACGGCGACAGGCTTTTGCTCTTCCGCTTCGGGGACGGCGAGAGCGTTCTCGATCCAGCTCTCGGGAACGGGGAGATCGCGCAGGGTGTTGAAATTAGCCTTTTTCATCTGCCGTCACCTCCGTAGATTTCTTTGAGCTTTTTTCTGCCGCGATGCAGGATCGTCTTGACTGTATTGGGCTTTTTGCCGAGAACAGAGGCGATCTCGCTGATCTTCATGCGCTCAACGTAGTAGAGATACACGACCTCGCGGGGTTCTGGCTCAAGCTTCATCAAAGCCCATGAGAGATCAGCGTTGTCCTCGGATGAAGGGGCGGGGATCTCGAGCGCCGTATCGAGGGAAAGATGGCGGCGGTTGTCGCGGATATAGTTCTTGCATTCGTTGATTGCCACCCGCAGGAGCCATGCCTTGAGGTGGCTGTCATCTTGAAAATCGGGGGATTTTTGATACAGTTTTAAAAAGGTGTTCTGGAAGCAGTCCTCAGCGTCCGCCCAGTTCTGCAGCCGCATCAGACAGGCGGAGGAAACACTTCGGGCATATTTTCGCACAACCTGCTCATAGCTGAGTCCCGCGTACAGTCTGCCCATTTTGTTCCCCCCTTCATTTTATATACACATCAGAAGCCGATTTGGTTTCACTGATTCAAATTTTTTCAGCTAAAAAGCGCCTCTGATATTCAGAAGCGCTTTTCGATGCTTATCGACGATAATCGTTATCCTCTTTTTTCGGCGTTTTGACAAAATGATGCACGATCAGCAGCATGATGAAGCCGCAGACGGCGTTGCCGATCCACACCGCATTCATATCGAGCGCCATACGCGTCGTGCTCATATACCAGTACAGCCCCGCGACGACCAGCCCGAGCAGGATGAGGGTCACGGCGAGCGAGATCAGCCATTCGACGAGCTTGCGTTTTGTTTCTTTCTTCATTATTTCACCTTCATTCATCGGTCAGTGATCAAGGGATTTGCAGGGAGCGCAGCACGCGCGTTTGCTCCTCCCGCCGACTGACAACAATCCAACTATATCACAGCCGATATACCGATTCAACCGAATATTGTAAACAATCATTATGTGTTGAACATCGAGAACATCCTGCCGAAGCGCTCGAATGCCGCCTCGTGACCCGCGGCGGCGCTGCCCGGGTACCAGTAAGCGTACACAAGACCCATGTTGATGAACAGGCAGGCGAACATCATGATCAGCAGAAGATGCTCATAGATGCGCTTCGCGTCCTTGCCCTTGATATTGCGATAGAACAGGAACATCACGAGGAAAGCTCCCGTCAGCATCTGCCACGCGAAATCCATCATATAGCGCGTGCCGTAGCCGCTCTCCCAGATGGACGCGATGATGACGCACGGAGCGATAACAGCGGCAAGACTGAACAGCACCGCCGTACGCGCGCGCTTTTCTTTATCGACATACTTGAGCGCGAACGGAGAGGCAAAGAGGAAGAAGGTCGGCAGCGCTCTGAACAATAAGCCCGCGCCGTTGTTGGTCGCCTCGAAATAATAGCCGTTGACGCCGAGCTTGGACAGCGTGCTCTGCACATACGGGAACTCGCCCGTGAATGAAGGCGGAGCGAAGATGTAGTCAAAGAAGCCGATCGCGGAAAGCTGGGTATGGAACTCGGTGTGGGTAAAGTCGTTGATGGTCAGCGAATAAGCGATGCCGAAATCGGTGAACGAACCGAACCGCGCGTGGTTATAGATCATCTGCGCGCCGCCGATCACGACAAAGGGCAGCAGCGCCGCGACAAGGTATTTGATATAGGCGGGCTTTTCGCTCTTTTGACGCCTGAGCTTTAAGACGCCCGCGACGATGAACGCCACCGCGACCACGCACCAGACAGCCGTCGTCGGACGGCAGGTGACGGCGATCGAGAGAAACAGCGAGGACAGCGCCGCGCGTATCGGTTTGACAGGCTCCTTGTCGCTGCCGATCACGTTGGACGATACGAGGAAGTACGCGCCCATGATCGTAAAGCAAAAGCCCGAGCTTTGGGCAATCTCATAGAAGTTCGCCGCCGCGGTGCAGTACCATACGCCGCAGGAGGCGTAGATCATCACGAGCGCCGCCGTGTACATCGACAGCGGGATATCCTTGAAGAGCGTCTTCATCAGCACATAGAAGGTCATGCCGAGGAAGATCAACGCTAATGTATTGAACAGCACCACGCCCGTCAGGCTCGCAAGATAATGCCCCGTCAGCAGATGATACGGCAGATACAGCAGGATCACGGGACCCACGCCGTAGTAGGAATAATACTTGCCGTTATACAGGACATGATCCCATTTCGCGCTGACATTCTGCTCCATGCGCGCCGACCAGTCATAGGGATTATCCATGTTCAGCAGATCGGCGCCGGGCTTGTCTTTCAGCTCGACCTGACCCGCTTCAAAGGAATCGACCAGCTCCTGTGTGATCTGATTGCCTGATGTGCCGTTGAAATCGGTCTTGGGATTCAATCCGACAGAGGACAGGATCAAAGAAATAACCACCATGACAATAACAACGATCGCCGTGACCGCCTTCGCCGCCTGCGGGCGGTCGCCCAGCGCCTTGCGGAAGTTCACGCTCCGCTTGAACGCCCATACAAAGGCGATACCGAGCAGTATCAGCGCGAAGCGCAGATAGGAGAAATGCGAGGGATAGTTTTCGTTGAAAGTGATACCGCTGAGGGTGACGGTGTTTTCCTTAAGGTCGGTGAAGTTGATCTTCAGCTTGCTGACCTTGCCCGAGAAGTCACAGACCAGATACTGTGTCTGTTCGATATCGTTGAAAACAGACCCTTTCACCAAACCGGTACGCAGATAGTAGGAGGCGTTGGTCTCGTCGGCAAAGTCGATGGAATAGTCGGTTTTGTATGCGGTACCCTTGAGATCGAGCTTAATCACGCCGATCTTTTGATCAAGAGCGGGGATCTCGATAGACGCCCCTTCTCCCGTGCTGATGAGATTATCGCCGCTTTTGGTCATGCCGGTCACAACGGCGCTGTTGAGGTCGAGAGATGCTTCTTCATAGCCGCCCTTCCACAGGTGATAGCTGTTGAAGTTGAAACAGATCGCTTCGAGCAGCAGGACGACCAGCATCGCCTTCGCCATATAGCGGACAAATGCTTTGGCGCTGTCCTTTTTCAGCCGGTCGGCAAACAGCGCGAGCAAACAACTGCCCGCGGTAAAGATCGCCATACCGATCGCAAGCGACCGCAGATAATCCGCCGCGATCGCCGTAATCACGGACAATACGACCGTCGCGCCGCAGGAGATGTAACGAATGATCTTCGTATACTTTCGCTCCTTCAGGATGCTCGCGGCAGCAAACACCAAAAGCGTGATGATCGCAAGAATAAACACGATTTTCATAGAGTCCTCCTATATCGAGTAAAATACAGACGATTATCAGCCTTCCCCTCAAGGGGAAGGCTTTTCTGCAAACAACTCCGCGTGCGTGCGGGAATAGTGAAAAATGTACTGCTGGGCGATACCGGCGTACCGACCGAAATCTTTCGGCTCCAGCCCGGGGACCAGCACCGCCATCGCGCGCTTCATCCATACGTCGAGCGGGAATCCGTCCAAGCGGTGCAAGCCGTAAAGCAGGACGCAGTCGGCGACCTTCACGCCTACGCCGGTGATCTGCATGAGCGATGTTTTCGCTTCGTCATACGGTAACGCCCGCAGGCTTTCCAAGTCCACCGTACCGTCCGCGATCTTTTGCGCCGCGTCGATGATATAGCGGTGGCGAAAGCCCGCGCGGACAGGCGCGAGATCATCGGGCGATAATACCGCCAGCCGTTCCGCGGTCGGGAATGTATAACAAGAATCCCCTGTTCGTTCTCCGAAATTCTCACATAATCTGTCCACGATCCCCGCGATCCGCTTGATGTTGTTGTTTTGCGAAATGATGAAGCTGATCAGCGCCTCGAACGGCTCCTGATTCAGTATCCGTATCCCGGGCGCGTAGCGCGCCGCTTCTGCAAGCGTCGGATGGATAGCGGACAGCTCCGCCTTTACCGCGCCGTAGTCCAGCCCCAAGTCGAAGTAATCGAACCACAGTCCGCGATCATTTTCATCCGCTCCGTCGAGGATCAGCTTGTCATCTTCCATGCGGACGCGGGCGATCCTGCCGCGGACGACGCCCTCAAAAGAGCTGTCTGTCTGCTCTTTCCACCGGAAGCACTGACCGCAGTCCAACGTCTCGCGCAGGTCAAGGTCGCGTACATTTTCAAATACAATACCCATAATAAACCTAATCTCAAAAAAATGCAAATTCAGTATACCATATTCCGAAACAATATGCTATAATTAATTCGAAATATTTTAGTGGCCAGTTAACGATTCCGGAGGAATTTATGAAACCGAATATCACCACAATCCCGATCACCGATCTTTTTTCCGAGACTGAGGGCTGTCCCATCTGCCGCATGTACCGCATGCTCGAGGAACAATACACCGAATACATCACGGGAGCCGCGATGATGGCGCCCGACGTGCGCGTGCAGACCAACAAAACAGGCTTCTGTCACCGTCACTTCTCGATGATGGTCAACAACGGGCCGCGCCTGTCCAACGCGCTCCTGCTTCAAACTCACATCGACGAGCTGCGGAAAAAGGTATTTCCCAAAAAGCTCACCGACGCGCCCGATAAAAAGATGCTCGCCGCGATCCGCGAGAACGCGCATACCTGCTATGTCTGCGACCGCATCGAACGCGATATCCTGCACCTGCTCAGCACCGTCTACGTCCAGTTCGGTCAGGATGAAGCCTTCCGCGAGCAGTACAAGGCGCAGGACTTTATCTGTCTCGACCACTACGCGCTGGTCATGTCGAGCTTCAACAAAAAGGCGATGGACAAAAAGAGCGCGGAAGCGTTCTTTGAGGCGACCAACGCCCTGTCCAAGGGTTATATGGACACGCTGTACGACGACGTGACCCATTTCACGACCATGTTCGACTACCGCAACGCGGGCGGCGACTACAAAAACAGCAAAGACGCCATCGAGCGCTCCGTGCGCTTTCTGACGTCCTATCCCGTGGATGAAAATTTAAAGTAAAACGGGCTCCCTTTGGTAAAGGGAGCTGTCACGAAGTGACTGAGGGATTGTATCAATGTCGGCAAAGCCGACCACCTTATTCCTGTAAAGCGCTGATTCTTTCCGTAACATGAATATCAATGTCATCACACACTTCCTTAAAGCGTGTACGAATATCTCTGTTACTATATCTCAATACAAGAATCCCATGCTGATTCAAATACGATGTTCTCTCAGCGTCATAAAACATCGCGTACTCTTCATAATGCTGAGAACCGTCTAATTCAATCACCAGTTTTGCTTTCGGGCAGTAAAAATCTACAATATAGTTCCCTATAACCTTTTGCTTTGTAAAAGCAACACCAAACGTCTGTCGGTATGGTTTTAAATAATCATACCACAGATGTTTTTCTTCTTTTGTCAAATTCTTCCTTAATTCTTTTGCTAAAGGAACATTCTCTTTATTATGTGTTCTATCCATGGAAAACTACCTAAAAATCAGTTGGTCGCGATGACTCGCTCCATTCATGCAATCCCTCAGTCGCTCTAAACGAGCGACAGCTCCCTTTACCAAAGGGAGCCTTTCAAAAGTGCTTATATAATTTTAATGCTTCGCCGTCGACGATTCCGAGTGAGAGGAAGGCGCCCTGCCTATCTTTCACGCGGAATATTTTTTTGTCCTCGACGCCGTCTCTCAGTCCTGTTCTGACGATATCCAGCGGATTTCCGTTGATAAAGCGCTGCGCCTGCTTATCGCTGACCGTCAGCGCGTCATAGCACATAAAGATGCTCTCCACGCTGTGCAGGAAGCTGAAGTCGCCGCTTTCGGTCATCTCCTTCAGCTCGTCGAGCGTGATACAGTCCTCGAGCCTGTAACCGCATGCCTCATATCTGACCAGATCGGTCATCACGCCCACGGCGCCGAGAGAGCGCGCCATATCGTCGATCAGCGCGCGGATATAGGTGCCGCCCCCGCAGTGGATATCGAGCGTGCCGCTCTGCGTACTCTCGTCAAATGACACAAGATCCAGAGAAAAAACGGTGACTCTGCGAGCCCTGCGCTCCACCGCCTTGCCCTCACGGGCATACTGATAGAGCCGTTTGCCGTTGATGCTGACCGCCGAAACCATCGGCGGGAGCTGTTCGATCTCGCCACGAAAGGCGCCGAGAGCTTGATTGATCTGTTCCGCGGTAACGTTCGCAGGCTTTTCCTCCGTGACCGTCCCCCAGATATCGAGGGTATCGGTCGCGACGCCGAACTTGAAATCCGCACGGTACTTTTTGTCGTGACGGGGAATGATATCCTGCGCCTTGGTCGCGGTACCGAGCAGTACAGGCAGCACGCCGGTCGCGTTGGGGTCGAGGGTACCGGTATGACCGACCTTTTTCTGTCCGACCAGCCTGCGCACCACGGCGACGACGTCAAAGGAGGTATACTCCTTTTCCTTGCGGATCAGAACGACGCCGTTCATCGCAGATATTCCTCCGCCGCGTCGATCAATTTCCTCTTCACCGTTTCGAGGTCGCCTTCGATGGAGCAGCCCGAAGCCGCGGGATGACCGCCGCCGCCGAACTGCTGACAGAATCGGGACGCGTCGACGTTATCGTTGGTGCGCACGGAGATCTTGAACACGCCGCCTGCCTTCTCGCGCATGGTGATGCCCATTTCCACGCCCTCGATACGGCGCGGGATGTTGGCGAGTCCTTCCATTTCATCGTCGCCCGTACCCATCGCCTCGCACATCGCGAGGGTGGTGTAGACGATCGCGACCTTGCCGCCGGCATAGAACTCCATGGTCTTGTAGATCATGCGCTCCATCTTCAGTTTTGCACGGCTCTTGATGACAAAATTGATGCTGTTGATCATGCGCCAGTCACAGAACGGCATCACAGCCGCCGCGATCCGGTGGGTCTGCGGGGTGGTGTTGGTGTAGACAAAGCAGCCGGTATCGGTCGAAATGCCGGTATAGATACCGCCGGCGATATCTTCATCCAATTCCACGCCCAGCAATCCGATCAGCTGAAAGATGATCTCAGCCGCCGCTGCCGCCGTGTCGTCGACATAACGATACTCCGCTTCGAGCGAGTTGGTGCCGTGGTGGTCGATACACAGATCGATCCTTTCCACGCCCTGCATCACGCTTTCACCCAGCAGGGTCGGCGCCGCGACGTCGACGCTGACGATATACTGCGGTACAAACTCCTGCTCCGCATAGTTTTTTACCAGATAGGCGAACTTGGAGGGCAAGGCTCCGTCAACGGCGACATTCGCCTTTTTACCGAGCTTACGCAGGATGAACGCCAGCGCGTAGCCGCTGCCGAGGCAGTCGCCGTCGGGGTAGCTGTGGGTCAGTATTTTGAAATTGTCGTGTTCTTTCAGGAGCGAGGCGACCTCATTCAGCGTTATCTGTTTCATCGGGTTCCTCCTCGTCCTTCGGGATATCCAGACTGTTCAGGATACGGGAGATCTCGGCGCTGTATTCGATGGAATCGGTGGGGGTGAAGATCAGCTCGGGTACATGCCTCAATCGAAGTCTGTGTCCCAACTCTCTGCGGATAAAGCCCGCAGCGCTTTTAAGCCCTTTGACAGCCGCCTTGGCGGCGTCCATGCCTTCTAACGCGCTCACGTATACCGTGCAGTAGCTCAGGTCGTTCGTGACCTCGACGCGCACGATAGACAGAAAGCATGCGTTCACCCTCGGATCCTTGAGCTCGCGGAAGATCGCCGTCAGCTCGCGCTTGACGTCCTCGGTGATCCTGCCTAATTTATGATTAGCCATAATATTGTTTACCTCTGCGTCATGATAGAGTATCAGAGGCCCCCTTTCCTAAGGGGGCTGTCACCAAGCGCAGCGATGGTGACTGGGGGTTGCAACCCTCCGCCGCTGCGCGGCACCTCCCTTAGGAAAGGGAGGCTCCTCCGTCTATCCTGACAGTTATCATTTAATCCTCGCGATATTCTTCGATGGTGAACACCTCGAAGATATCGCCTTCCTTGATATCGTTGTACTTTTCCAGACCGATACCGCACTCGTAGCCCTCCGCTACCTCCTTCACGCTGTCCTTGAAGCGCTGGAGAGAAGCGATGGTGTCGTCGGCGATGATGATGCCGTCGCGTACGACGCGGACGCCCGCGCCGCGCTGGATCTTGCCGCTCTTGACGTAGCAGCCGGCGATATTGCCGATCGACTTGATGCGGATGACGTTTCGCACCTCGGCGGTGCCGAGGATGACCTCTCTGGTCTTGGGAGCGAGCATGCCCTTCATCGCGCTCTCGATCTCTTCGATGCAGTCGTAGATGACGCGGTACATGCGCATATCCACACCGTCGCGCTCGGCGTTTGCCTGAGCGGTCGCGTCGGGACGGACGTTGAAGCCGACGATGATCGCGTTGGATGCGTTCGCGAGCATGACGTCGGATTCGTTGACGGCGCCGACCGCGCCGTGGATGATATTGACGCGCACTTCCTCGTTGGAGAGCTTCTCAAGACTCTGGCGTACCGCCTCGACGGAGCCCTGTACGTCTGCCTTGACGATGATCTTGAGCTCCTTGATCTCGCCCTGCTTCATCTGGTCGAAGAGGTTGTCGAGGGTGACCTTGGTGCGGGCGTTGAACTCGGCTTCTTTCTTCTCGTGCTTGCGCTGTTCGACCAGCTCGCGCGCCAGACGCTCGTCGGTAACGGCGTTGAAGGTATCGCCGCCGACAGGAACGTCGTCCAAGCCCGTGATCTCAACGGGGATGGAGGGGCCCGCCTCAGTCACGCGGCGTCCCTTATCGTCGGTCATCGCACGGACATGACCTACCGCCATGCCGGCGACCACGACGTCGCCGGTACGCAGGGTACCGTTCTGTACGAGGATGGAGGCGATGGGGCCTCTGCCCTTATCCAGACGCGCCTCGATGACCGTACCCTTGGCGGCGCGGTCGGGATTCGCCTTGAGCTCTTTCATATCGGCAACCAGCAGCACCATCTCGAGCAGGTCGTCGATACCCATACCGGTCTTGGCGGATACGGGCACGCAGGGCGTGTCGCCGCCCCACTCCTCGGGGATCAGCTCATACTCGGTGAGCTGCTGCTTGACCTGTTCGGGGTTGGCGCCCGGTTTATCCATTTTATTGATCGCGACGATGACGGATACGCCCGCCGCCTTCGCGTGGTTGATCGCTTCTACCGTCTGGGGCATGATACCGTCGTCAGCCGCAACGACTAAGATCGCGATATCCGTGACCTGAGCGCCGCGTGCTCGCATGGTGGTGAACGCCTCATGACCGGGGGTGTCGAGGAAGGTGATATCGCGGTCGTTGATATTGACGCGGTACGCGCCGATGTGCTGGGTGATGCCGCCCGCCTCGGTCGCGGTAACGTGGGCGTTGCGGATATAGTCGAGCAGAGAGGTCTTACCGTGGTCGACGTGACCCATGACGACAACGACCGGAGCGCGGTCGACAAGATTTTCGTCAGCGTCCTCGCTGTCGTCGATGATCCTCTCTTCGATGGTGACGACGACTTCCTTCTCGACCTTCGCGTGGAATTCCATCGCGATCAGGGACGCGGTGTCGAAATCGACTACATCGTTCGCAGTGACCATCGTACCCATCAGGAACGCCTTCTTGACGACCTCGGCGACAGTCGCCTTGAGTCTGAGCGCCAGATCGCCGATTGAGATCTCGTCGGGGATCAGGACGGTCATCTTCTTTGCCTTGCGCTCCTTCTCGATGCGCGCCATACGCTCGCGCTCGGTCTCGCGCTGGGCGGAACGGCGGTTCTTCTGCTTGCTGCGCTGGTTGATCTTCTGCTTCTTCGAGGACATATTGTTCTCGTTGCGCACCTTATCCAGCGCCATATCGTCATATCTCTGGTTATAACGGTCGACGTTGACCTCTGCGGCGCCCGTATCGACGATACGGCCTGTACCGCGCTTACTCTTGATCTCGGATTTCAGATCGATCTCAGCCGTCTTGTCGGTCTTTTCCTTCTTGGGCCGGGCAGTCTTCTGCTCCTTGCCGCTCTTCTTCGCGGAATCGGGACGCAGCTGATCCTTTGCCTCTTCGCGGCGCTTCTTCTCTTCTTCCTTGCGCTTTGCCGCTTCTTCTTCCTGCTTCTTGATCGCGTTGTCGCGTACCGCAAAATACGCGGACAGATCATCGACAGCGTTCTTCTGTGTAAAGTAATCGAAGATAAAGTTCAGTTCCTCTTCGTTCAGGGCGGTCATAGCCTTTTTATCGACGCCGAGCTGCTCCCTGAGCACGGCGATGACCTCCTTGGTCGTGACGTCAAGGTCAGCGGCCACCTCTTTGACTTTATATTTGATCATAATAGCCATGGTTATTCCTCCTATTCTTAGGCTCCCTCGGGTAAAGGGGGCTGTCAGCGTCAGCTGACTGAGAGATCGTACAATCGGGTGCGGGCGTCCCGCCGATTGATCTACGATCCTTGAGAATCATTGATAAGATCAAGAATCTTTTTCGCAAAGCCGTCGTCCGTCGTACAGACGATACCGCAGTGTTTGCCGAGGGCGAAGCTGATTTCCTCCTTGGTGCGCGGCAGCTCGATCGCCGCAACGCCGTGATCCTGTGCCGCTTTGATAACGCCCTTGAGGCTGTTGGGGGAAACGTCGCAGGCGTAAAGCGCCAGTTTTGCTTTTCCCTCATGGATCGCGGCGGTCACGGTCTCGGCGCCGGATATCAGGCGTCCCGCGCGCTTGCAGATACCGAGAAAGCTCAGCAGTCTGTCGTGATTCACTCGAGCTCACTCCTCAGCACATCGTAGATCTCCGGTTCGATCGCGGTCGAAAACGCGCGCTCGAGGCGCTTCGCCTTCTGCGCCTTGTTCAGGCAATCGGCGTTTTTACATATATACGCGCCGCGACCGGGCTTTTTGCCGGTCAGATCAACGGAGATCACGCCTTCTTTATTGCGGACAATGCGCACCAGCGTGCGCTTATCCTTCATTTCGCCGCATCCGATACATTTTCTAAGCGGTATTTTTCGCTCAGTCATAAAGATTCTCCTTTTGCTGTCTGACTATTCGGTGGGTGCTGCCCACACCCGATTTCGGGCGGAAGGAGCAAGCCCCTCCCCTGCAATTCGTCATTCAGCGTATCATTCGGTGTCCTTGTCGTCTTCGGTATCTTCGCCCCAGAAGCCTGACTCGGGACGGATATCTATTTTATAACCGGTCAGCTTAGCCGCCAGTCTGACGTTCTGACCCTTGTTGCCGATCGCCAGCGAGAGCTGACCGTCGGGAACGGTCGCCTTGCACGCCTTGGAGCCGTCCTCGGCAAGCTCGACCTTCACGACATTCGCGGGGGACAAAGCCGCCGCGATGAACTTCTCCGGATCGTCGCTGTAAGGAACGATATCGATCTTTTCGCCGCCGAGCTCGTCGACGATCGCGTTGACGCGGGCGCCGCGGGTACCGATGCACGCGCCGACAGCGTCGATCTCTTCATCCTCCGACCAGACCGCCATCTTGGTGCGGGAGCCGGCCTCGCGGGAGATGGACTTGATCTCTACGATGCCGTCGTAGATCTCGGGAACTTCCTTCTCGAACAGTCTTCTGACAAAGTCGGGATGGGTACGCGAGATGATCGCCTTCGGACCGCGCTCGGTTTCTTTGACGCCGGCGACATAGACCTTGACGGTGCCGCCCTCACGCAGGACGTCATTCGGGATCTGCTCGGACTTGGGCAGTACGGTAACGGCGTTGCCGAATTTCAGGGTCGCGTTGCCGGTCACGGGATCGACGCGCTCGATGGTCGCTGTCGCGATCTCCTGCGCCTTGGACTGGAATTCGACCAGCATCTGATCCTTCTCGCCGTCGCGGATACCCTGACGGATCACGGAGCGCGCGGTCTGTACCGCGATGCGTCCGAACTGCTTGGGCTCGAGCGGGATACCGATTTCCTTACCTACCGCGGCGCGCTTGCTGATCACCAGCGCGTCCTCCAGCGAGATCTCGTAGTTCGGATCCTCGACCTCTTCGACGACCGTTTTCATCAGCTTGACGGAAAAGGTGTTCTTCTCGGGGTCCATCTTGATCTCGACATTCTCGTTGCCGCCGTAGAGGTTTTTGCAGGCGGTGACGATCGCTTTCTTTATTTGAGTGATCATATACTCAACGGGGATTCCTTTCTCTTTCTCGAGGAGCTTCAGCGCCTCAAAGAGTTCTTTGTTGCTTGCCATTTTTCCAAATCAGACCTTTCTATAATAAAATGAATATTGAAACCTTATAAGCCTCCCTTTCCTAAGGGAGGTGGCTCCTGACACGCGTGTCAGGAACCGGAGGGTTGCTGCGTACGAAACTATGCCGCTTTCAATGATACATCTTTAGAAGATGTATCAACCCTCAGTCGCTTCGCGACAGCTCCCTGAGAATTGCGGAGCCTTGCTCAGTCAAAGTCATCCAGCTTGATGTAAGCCGCGTCTTTTTTATTGATCGTCACGGTGTTCTCGCCGCTGTGGTCGGTGATGGTGACCATCCCGTCCTCGAAGGCGGTCAGGACGCCCTTGAACTCCTTGCCGACGCCCTCGAGCGGCCGTATCATCTTGACCATGATATCCGCGCCGATGAACTGCTCAAAATGCTCGGGGCGGATCAGCTCGCGCTCGACGCCGGGAGAGCTGACCTCGAGGATATACTCGCCGTCGATGGGATCCGCTTTATCGAGCGGTTCGTCCAGCGCGCGGGACATATTCTCACAGTCGTTGATATCCACGCCGCCGTCCTTATCGATAAAGACCCGCAGATACCACTGTGAGCCTTCCTTTAGATACCGCACGTCCCAGATCCGAAGCCCTAAGCCTTCGGCGATCGGCGCGGCGATACCCTCGACGATCGATACCGTATTCTTTCCTTTACTGTTCGCCAAGTTATCCCTCCTTCAGATTAGCTGTCATTCCGAGGAGGGACAAAGTCCCGACGTGGGAATCCCACAAACAGACGCAGAGCATTTCCGGTTCAACTCCGGTCTCGCAATGACAGATTGACGCGTTAACAATAACAAAGAGCGGGTCCGTCAAGACCCACTCTTTTAGGTTAACATATCTTACTGTAAGATATTTTAGCACTTCTTATCTATATTGTCAAGTAAATGGTGCCCAAATATACACCCGCCGTCCCTCTCCTTTTTACGCAAAATGATTATTTTTCAAAAAAGTATTGACAAAAGCGTCCCAAAGGAATATAATACAACCATCCTACTTGTTAGGTAGGTTGTAAATAACCACGGAAGGTGATAGAATGTATTACAGCGGATTTCGATGTAGCATTATTGCAGTCATCGCGAAGCCCCGTCAGGGGCTGCGGCGATCCCGCAAAGCGGCGCACCGCCTTTTCTGATACTGTAACTTGCGTATTACAATTCGATATTTACAAATCCAAAACGATACTATATAATAAGGAGAAACATTATGGCTAACATTTATACATCTGCCGATCAGCTGATCGGCAAGACCCCCCTGCTCGAACTGAGCAACATTGAAAAGAACCTCAACCTGAACGCGAAGATCCTCGCGAAGCTGGAATACTTCAACCCCGCCGGCTCCGTCAAGGACCGCATCGCCAAGGCGATGATCGACGACGCGGAAGAGAAGGGTCTGCTGCACGCAGGCTCCGTCATCATCGAACCCACCTCCGGCAACACCGGCATCGGCTTAGCGGCTGTCGCGGCGGCGCGCGGCTACCGCATCATCATCGTGATGCCCGAGACCATGAGCGTCGAACGCAGACAGCTGATGAAGGCGTACGGCGCCGAGCTGGTGCTCACCGACGGCGCGAAAGGCATGAAGGGCGCGATCGCAAAGGCTGACGAATTAGCGGCGGAGATCCCGGATTCGTTCATCCCCGGTCAGTTCGTCAACCCCGCCAATCCCGCCGCGCATCTCGCGACCACAGGCCCCGAGATCTACGAGGATACCGACGGCAAGGTCGATATCTTTGTCGCAGGCGTCGGAACGGGCGGCACCGTCACCGGTGTAGGCGAATATCTGAAAAGTAAAAATCCCGACGTCAAAGTCGTCGCCGTGGAACCGGCTTCCTCCCCCGTGCTCAGCAAGGGTACCGCCGGCGCGCACAAGATACAGGGTATCGGCGCGGGCTTTGTCCCCGACGTACTGAACACCAAGGTCTATGACGAGATCATCGCCGTTGAGAACGACGACGCGTTCGCGGCAGGAAAGCTGATCGGCAAGAACGAAGGCGTACTGGTCGGCATCTCCTCCGGCGCTGCGGCATACGCGGCGATAGAGCTTGCGAAGCGCCCCGAAAACGCGGGCAAGAACATCGTCGTGCTTCTGCCGGATACGGGCGACCGCTACCTCTCCACACCGCTGTTCCAGGATTGATTGCCTCTCTTTCTTAAGGGAGGTGTCACGAAGTGACGGAGGGTTGCCCCTGACCGTACAGATCATCTTACGGGTAACAGCAGCCTTTCCGCTAATGTGATGTATTTGACGGCTTCGGGGTTCCCCGGAGCCGTTTTAAGTTTCAAGAATATGCTTACCATCCACATTTATTATCTGTCATTGCGAACCCCGCAGCCTCCCTTCGGGAGGCGCGGCAAAGCGGCAGGGTGTGGCAATCCCACAGATAGGGACTTTGCATTTCTCTCACATCAAACAGTATTAGCAACAAAGGTATTGCCACGGTCGCTCAGTCGCTCCCTCGCATTGACACTGATTCATTGACAATCGTGAATTGTCAAGTCAAGTGCAACACTTAGAAAAGAGATCATAGAAAACCTCAGCAGGAGTCCTGTAACCGAGACGTTTTCTGGGTCTGTTGTTGATCAAATCAACAACATAGTCAAAGTAGTCGTCACAAAAGTCC
>JAFRBD010000078.1 GCA_017405065.1 Ruminococcus sp.
CAAGACAAAAAGCAACGCCTTGACCAGCGAGGCTTTCAGCGAATTTATCAAGGCAAATGACATCAGCGAGTTTTATGTCGTCGGAGCGGACGCGACCGCTTGTGTAAAATCGACCTGCTATAATATGACAAAGTCAGGCTATACCGTACACGTGATTTCCGACTGCGTGACAAGCTATGATTTGAAAAAGGTCGATGAAATGCTTGCGTATTATCAAAAGAAGGGCTGCGAAGTGAAAACACTCGCAGAAACCATCGGCTAAGGAGTTGAAAGAGAAATGTTAAGAATCAAAAACCTGACCAAAACCTACGGAGATAAAAAAGCGGTGGATGATCTGACGCTGCACATTCGGCGCGGCGAGATCTACGGCTTTATCGGTCACAACGGCGCAGGTAAAACGACCACGCTGAAGAGTGTCGTCGGGATACTTGATTTTGACGAGGGCGAGATCCTGATCGACGGCAGATCCATCCGGAAAAGCCCCGTGGAGTGCAAGCGCCTGATCGCCTATATCCCCGACAATCCCGATCTGTACGATTTTATGAGCGGGATCAAATACCTGAACTTTGTCGCAGATATCTTCGGCGTTTCGTCAGATGAACGGCAGGAAAAGATTCGCAAATATGCGGACGCTTTTGAACTGACGAAGGATCTGGCGCAGCCGATCTCGTCATACTCACACGGCATGAAGCAGAAGCTGGCGGTGATCTCCGCGTGGATACATTCGCCGAAGCTGATCATTATGGACGAACCCTTTGTCGGTCTCGATCCCAAAGCCGCGCATATATTAAAAGAAATGATGCGCGAGCTCTGCGAAAACGGCGGCGCGATCTTCTTCTCCACCCATGTGCTGGAGGTCGCCGAAAAGCTCTGCGATAAGGTCGCGATCATCAAGCAGGGCAAGCTGATCAAATCCGGAACGATGGAAGAAGTCAGGGGCGACGAGAGTCTCGAAGAAGTCTTTTTGGAACTGGAGGCGGAGTAAATGCTGAAGGTCTTGCTGAAAAAGCAGATAGCTGAGGTTTTCCGAGGCTATTTCTATAACCGCAAAACGAATAAAGCGCGGTCAAAAGCGAACAGCATCGTCCTGTTTATCTTGTTCGCCTTTCTGATGATCGCAGTCCTCGGCGGTATGTTCACCGGTCTTGCCTTAGGCTTATGCTTCGGACTGACAGCCGCCGGAATGGGCTGGCTGTACTTTGTGCTTATGTGCGGTATCGCGATACTTCTCGGCGCGTTCGGAAGCGTGTTCAACACCTATTCGGGACTGTATCTGCCGAAGGACAACGATCTGCTGCTGTCTATGCCGATACCGGTAAAGACTATCATTATCTCGAGACTGCTGAACGTCTATCTGCTCGGAGCGATGTATTCGGGCGTTGTTATGCTGCCGACGCTGATCGTCTATTGGCTCGTCGCCGGAGCGACCATATCAAACGTCATCTGCGGTATCATACTGTTCCTGATAGTGACGGCGATCGTGCTGATACTCTCCTGCCTGCTCGGATGGGTAGTCGCTAAGATCAGTCTTAAACTTAAAAACAAGAGCTTCATCGTCGTGCTGATCGCGCTTGCGGGAATCGGCTTATACTATTTCGTATATTTCAAGGCTCAGACGTGGATCAATACTCTGGTCGCCAACGCCGCTGTCTACGGCGGAAACGTCAAAGACTCCGCGTATGCTCTGTACCTTTTCGGCAGGATCGGCGAAGGAGACCTCATCGCGACGGCGATCTTCACAGCCGCGACAGTACTTTTGCTCGCGCTGACGCTGTTCATCCTGTCGCGCGGTTTTCTGAAGATCGCGACTTCGACCGCGAGCGTCGGCAGTATCAGATACCGCGAGAAGAAAGCCAGAGAGAAATCGGTATTCGCCGCGATGCTTACAAAGGAATTCGCGCGCTTTACCTCCAGCCCTAACTATATGCTCAACTGCGGATTGGGAATACTGTTCATGCCTGTTCTCGGAATATTCCTGCTGATAAAAGGCGCAGATATCCTGAATGTCGTAGGCACGGCTTTAGGCGGCAGAACCGATTTTGCCGCTGTACTGCTGTGCGCGGCGCTGATGCTGACGTCCACCATGAACGATATGGCGGCTCCCTCGGTGTCGCTCGAGGGAAAAAGCATATGGATCCCGCAGTCGCTCCCCGTCGAAGCCAAGACAGTTCTGAGAGCCAAAGCCGCTATGCAGGTGATACTGACCGCGATCCCGATGCTGTTCGCGGTCGTGTGCGCAATGTTCGTATTGAAGGCTTCAGCCGCAGAAAAAGTGATGATTTGCCTGCTGCCGCTGATATTTACGGTATTTTCGGCATTGTTCGGGAGCTTTGTCGGCATAAGACACCCGATCACGGAATGGACGACCGAGATCATACCGATCAAGCAGAGCGGCGCTGTCACGATAGCGCTGTTCGGCGGCTGGGGATTTGTCGCCTTATTCGCCGCGCCGTATTTTTTGATCGGACAGCTGACAGGACTGACGCTTTACTTCGCGATTTGGGCGGTCATATTCTCTGTAGTATCGACGTTTTTGTATCGTTGGCTCGTTACCAAGGGAGCAAAGGCATTTTCGAGATTATAAGGAGGTCTTTTTCAATGGAAAAAAACTATACAATACGCTTAGAAGAAAAGAAGGATTACAGAACGGTCGAAAACCTCATCCGCGAATCGTTCTGGAACGTTTACCGTCCGGGCTGCAGCGAGCATTATGTGATTCATGTGCTGCGCAGCGACCCCGCGTTTGTCAAAGAGCTTGATTTTGTGATGGAGCAGGGCGGAAGAATCATCGGACAAAATATATTTATGGAAACGATCATTGAAGCCGACGACGGAAAAATAATTCCCGTGCTGACAATGGGTCCGATTTGTGTTGCGAATGATTTGAAGCGGCAGGGCTACGGAAAGGCTTTGCTGAAATATTCCTTGGACAAAGCCGCCGCGCTCGGCTTCGGCGCTGTGCTGTTTGAAGGGAATATCGATTTCTACGGTAAAAGCGGTTTTGATTACGCGAGTAAGTTTGATATCCGTTATCACGATTTGCCCAAGGATGCGGATTCGTCGTTTTTCCTTTGTAAAGAGCTGAAAGAGGGCTATCTCGACGGTATCAGCGGCGTGTATCAAACGCCGCAGGGCTACTATGTAAAGGATGCGGACGTTGAGGAATTTGACAAGCAGTTTCCGCACAAGGAAAAGCTGAAGCTGCCGGGACAGATTTTTTGATATTTTCAGGAGGAAAGAATATGAAACTCACTTACGAAAAGAAAGACGAAATGACCTTTATCGGCTACCACACGGAGATTCGTCCCGAAGAAGGCTATGTCAAGTGTCCCGAATTCTGGGACAAGGCGTATAACGAAAAGTATGCCCGACTGTGGCGGACCATGAAGCCGGAAACGCCGATCGAGGAAGCGCTGTTGAAGCACGGGATTGGTATGTTCGCCATCTGCGCAGAGTCGGAGAACGGCTTCGATTACTGGATCGCGGGGCTGTATCGGGGCGGCGAAGTGCCCGAGGGGCTGGAGCTGTATACCTTCCCAGAAAGCAAATGGGCGGTGTTCACAACGAAGGGCGCTATGCCGGAGTCCCTGCAAACGCTGAATACCTACGTTTGGCAGGAGTGGTTTCCGAACGAGGGGCAAAAGTATCAGGCAAACGGGATGGCGACGCTGGAGGTGTATTCCGCAGGCGATCCGCAGTCGCCCGATTATGAGTGCGGCATCTGGGTGCCTGTGAAGAATGACCGAGAGCGAAGAAGATGATGAAACGATGAAACTGAAAAATACATTGATCGTTGTCAAGGATATCGAAAAAGCCAAACGGTTTTATCATGATCTGTTCGGGCTTGAAATGCTTCGGGACAATGACGGCAACATGATCCTGACAGACGGTCTTGTTTTGCAGGAAGAACGCTATTGGAAGGATTTTTTGAAACGAGAGATGACGATTATTTTTCAAAGGTCAAGCCCATTGTGGAAAGTTACGGCGGAGAGTATCTTTTGAGAACGGAAAACGTGACTTCGCTCAGCGAGCGGAGACAACCGCAGAGAGTTATTATAATCCGTTTCCCGAATCGTGATAGATTTAACGCCTGCTTTTCATCAGAGGAATATAAAGCAATAGAGCAAGAGAGAGCGGGTAGTGTAGACGCCCGTGCAATCATTGTGGAGGAATGATATGTCAGATTTTGAAATTGCTATCAAAGTGATGAGGGAACAATTCGGCAGGGATTATCAGTTTGCACTGTCGACGTGCAGAGATAATATCCCGTCCTCGCGATTCGTTGATACTTATTTCGACGGCGATAGTTTTTATATCGTGACCTACAAGCTGTCGCAGAAGGCGGCAGAGATCGCCGACAATCCAAATGTGTCTCTGTGCAGTCGGCGGATGCACGCATTCAGCGGTCAGGCGATCGTTATCGGTCATCCGCTCGATCCCGGGAATGCTGAGATCAGAAGCAAGCTGATACAAGTCTTTGAGCCGTGGTATTTCAAGCACAATGATGAATCCGATGAAAAACTATGCTACATCAGGATCAACCCGACCGCAGGTTTTTTTCATAAAGACGGCACAGGGTACAAGATCGATTTCAACGAAAAAACCGTCAAGACTTTTCCGTTCGCTTTTGATACGGTGCTGACGGAGGAGTAAGTCATGGCATTTGACTATAAGAAAGAATACAAAGAATTCTATATGCCGAAGAATAAACCGTCCATCGTGACCGTGCCGTCTATGAACTATATAGCGGTGCGCGGACAGGGCGATCCCAACGCGGAGGACGGAGAATATAAGCAGGCGATCGGTTTGCTGTACGGAATAGCGTTCACCATAAAAATGAGTAAGAAAAGCGATCATCAGATCGACGGCTATTTCGACTATGTCGTACCTCCGCTCGAGGGCTTCTGGTGGCAGGACGGTGTACAGGGCGTTGACTACACGCATAAAGAGAACTTCCGGTGGATCTCCGTTATTCGTCTGCCGGATTTCGTGACGAAAGCGGATTTCGACTGGGCTATTGAAGAAGCAGCGAGGAAAAAGAAAACAGATTTTTCCAAGGTTGAATGGTTCACATACGACGAGGGCTTGTGTGTGCAGTGTATGCACATCGGCTCCTACGATGACGAGCCTGCCACTGTCAAGCTTATGCACGAATATATGGAAGCGCAGGGATATGCTCTCGACATCACGGATAAGCGGATGCACCATGAGATCTATCTCAGCGATGCTCGCAAGGTTGCTCCCGAAAAGCTGAAAACCGTTATCCGGCATCCGATCAAGAAGGCAGAAAGATAAATCAACGTACTACTGATATGAGGAAACGAAGAAAATGAAAGGCATCATTCTATACACATCCAAATACGGCGCGACGAAGCGTTATGCCGATTGGCTCG
>JAFRBD010000079.1 GCA_017405065.1 Ruminococcus sp.
CATCGTATTCAGCGTTAACGAGGACACTCTGACCGCTGACGATCAGATCATCTCTGCTGCTTCCTGCACCACCAACTGCCTGGCTCCCATGGCGGACACCCTCAACAAGTTCGCTCCCATCCAGACCGGTATCATGTGCACTGTTCACGCTTACACCGGCGACCAGATGATCCTTGACGGTCCCCACAGAAAGGGCGACATGAGAAGAGCCCGCGCAGGCGCCTGCAACATCGTTCCCAACTCTACCGGCGCTGCTAAGGCGATCGGTCTGGTTATCCCCGAGCTGAACGGCAAGCTCATCGGCGCTGCGCAGCGTGTTCCGGTTTGCACCGGCTCCACCACCATCCTGACCGCTGTTGTCAAGGGCGACAACGTGACCGTAGACGGCATCAATGCCGCTATGAAGGCTGCCGCTTCCGACAGCTTCGGTTACAATGAGGATCCGATCGTATCGAGCGACGTTATCGGTATGCGTTACGGTTCGCTGTTTGACGCGACCCAGACGATGGTATCCCCGATCGGCGACGGTCTGTATGAGGTTCAGGTCGTTTCTTGGTATGACAACGAGAACTCCTACACCTCTCAGATGGTCCGCACCATCAAGTATTTTGCTGAGCTGTAATTTGACCTTTTACTGATTGCGCTCAGTTGCCGAGGCAAAGTATTCTGTTTGAGAATCCGGCTTACGGGATGCTGTGCTGAAGCAAATAAATCGCCGAAAGAGCGGCTGTACCACACGGTGCAGCCGCTTTGTGCGTTTTCGGTGACAAATTGTGTTTTTTGATACAACGAATTGTGTTTATTGACACGGTTTTTTGATATGTTTTTTTATTGACAATTTTTTGCAAGTAGTGTATAATTTCAAAGGTTGCTTTATTTTAAGCGATTTATTACGGTAAAACATTAAAATGAGAAAAGGAGAAACCATGATGAAAAAAGTATTAGCATTAATTCTGGTAGTTGCTATGATCGCTTCCGTTGCGATGCTGGCTGGCTGCGGCGAGAGCAAAGAAGAAAGCACTTCTGCTGCTACAGCTGATTCTGCCGACGCAGGCAAGACCTACATCATCTATTCCGACAACGCATTCGCTCCGTTTGAGTATCTCGACACCGAGACCAACGAGTATGTCGGTGTTGATATGGATCTGATGGCGGCGATCGCTGAGGATCAGGGCATCAACTACGAGATGCACAACGAGGGCTTTGACGCTTCCATGGGCGCTGTTCAGAGCGGTCAGGCTGACGCGATGATCGCCGGTATGACCATCACCGACGAGCGCAAGGAGACCTTCGACTTCTCCGACGCTTACTTTGACGACGGTCAGGTCATCGTTGCCAAGGAAGGCACCAAGCTGGAAGACCTCAACGGCAAGACCGTTGCCGCCAAGACCTCTACCGTCGGCGGCGAGTATGCTGAGTCCATCAAGGATCAGTACGGCTTTACCATCAACTACTATGAAGGCTCCGATAACATGTATCAGGCAGTTTTGACCGGTACCGACGCAGCCTGCGTTGAGGACTTCTCCGTTATCGGTTACGCGATCAAGAGCGGCGAGGTCGATCTTTCCATCATCTCCGAAGAGCCTGCTAACGTCAAGGGCTACGGCTTCGCGGTTCAGAAGGGCAAGAATGCCGAGCTGGTCGAGAAGTTCAACGCGGGTCTCGCGAACATCAAGGCGAGCGGCAAGTACGACGAGATCCTCGCTAAGTACGGCTATTAATTCAGATTATTCGTCATTGCGAGGAGTAAAGCGACGCGGCGATCCCGCAAATTGGGAATGAACATTTCTGATCGGTTGAGATTCCCGCGACTTCTCAGGAAGTCTCACAATGACATGGTGTTTAGAAATAATGCATAGATTATCAGCACGGTAAATCTTTTATCGTGCTGATTTTCGGCTGATAAGGCAGTTGTAGTATATGGATTTTGGAAGAGTATTTCAAGAAGCGTTGCCGATGCTTTTGGACGGTCTTTGGCTGACGGTCAGAGTATCGGTCATTTCTATCATCATCGGTATGGTGATAGGCTTGTTTATGTGCCTGATGAAGATGTCGAAGAACGTCGTCCTCAAGGCGATCGCAGGCGTGTATATCTGGATCATCCGCGGTACCCCTATGCTGGTACAGGCGTTGATGGTCTTCTTCGGTCTGCCTCAGCTGATCCAGCTGACGATCAACCCGAATTTCCGCATGGACGCGTTCACCGCGGGCGTTATCACCCTGTCGCTGAACGCCGGCGCGTATCTCGCCGAGATCTACCGCGGCGGTATCATGGCGGTACCGAAGGGACAGAGTGAAGCGGCGCGTTCTCTCGGTCTGTCCAAGACCAAGACGATGATGAAGGTCGTGCTCCCGCAGGCGATCAAGTTCTCAATCCCCTCGCTGGTCAACCAGTTCATCATCACCATCAAGGATACCTCTATCCTGTCGGTCATCGGTATGGCTGAGGTCGTTAACAAGGCGAAGACCTACGTCGGCAGCACTTACGTTTATTTTGCTACCTACGCGGTAGTCGCGCTGATGTATCTGGCGATCATCTCGATTCTGATGATCATTTCCAATTACATCGAAAAGAAGCTGAAATATGAAGCGAAAAAGGGGAAGAAGCGCCGTGACAAACATTAACAGAAATAACAAGAAGGTCGTCGTGACCGATCTTCATAAATATTTTGATCACAACGAAGTGCTTACCGGTATCGACGCCACCATCTACGAGGGAGAGGTCGTCTGTGTGATCGGTCCCTCCGGCTCCGGAAAATCCACTTTCCTGCGCTGTCTGAACCAATTGGAGGAAGTCACCTCCGGCAGCATCGTGATCGACGACTATGAGATCACGAACAAGAAGGTCAATATCAACAAGGTGCGCGAAAACATCGGCATGGTGTTCCAGCAGTTCAACCTGTTTCAGAATATGACCGTCATCAAGAACATCATGATGGCGCCCGTATCCCTGAAGAAGATGACCAAGGACGAGGCACACGTCAAGGCGATGGAGCTGTTGACCCGCGTCGGTCTTGCCGATAAGGCAGACGCCTTTCCCGGCGAGCTTTCCGGCGGTCAGCAGCAGCGTGTGGCGATCGCAAGGGCGCTTGCCATGAATCCCGATATCATGCTCTTTGACGAGCCTACCTCGGCGCTCGATCCCGAAATGGTCGGCGAGGTGCTGGACGTTATGAAGGAGCTTGCCGCCGAGGGTATGACGATGATCGTCGTCACCCACGAGATGGGCTTTGCCCGCGAGGTTGCCGACCGTGTGCTGTTCATGGCGGACGGCGTGATCTGTGAAGAGGGAACGCCCCAAGAGGTGTTCGGCAATCCGCAGAATGAGCGTACACAGGACTTTTTAAGAAAAGTTCTGTAAAAGAATAATAAACACAATGGCGTTGTGCTTCGGCATGACGCCTTATTTCTTTTTCAGAAAAAAGATGTTGTTTTTGAACAATTTGTGAATAATCAAATTTGACCTTGACTTTCTTTGACCAATAGAGTATACTATAGTCAAGGTCAGAGAAGGACAAATCGGTGAATGGCTGTCGGCGGGCGCTGCCCGCACCCGAGTGGATGATAACCGCCGACCGTTGACTGCTGACCATCCACTGCAACGAAAAGAGGGATTGAAATGCGTATGAGTGATATGGTCGCCCGATATATTCTGGATATTCTGGATGAACAGGGCGGCGAGGCAGAGATCAGGCGAAACGAGCTGGCGACCACCCTCGGGTGTGTACCCAGCCAGATCAACTACGTCATCACCTCGCGTTTTACGCCCGAACAGGGCTTTATCGTTGAATCCAGACGCGGAGGCGGAGGTTTTATCCGCATCACCCGCATCAACACGTCGCGCGGCGTCGCGATCATGCATATCGTCAATGCGATAGGCGCGACGCTTGATAAAGCGACTGCCGAGGTGATGATCGAGAATATGTTTACCCGCGGCTTTATCGACGCGCGTACGGCAAAGCTGATGGCGGCGGCGATGGGCGAGAGAGCGTATCTCGGCGTACCGCAGGAGTACCGCGATTCGCTCAGGGCGGCGGTATTCAAAAATATGCTGCTGACCTTGGTCGACACGTAAATCAAAAGGTATATGATAAACTTTAAAAGAGTGTCATTCCGAGGGGCAAAGCCCCCGTGGGAATCCCACAAACAGGGAATCATTACTTCTGTATTACCAAACGGCAGTAAGCGACAGGAAGATCACCACGGTCGCTTGATCGCTCCCTCGCAATGATGTGTTTTCACAAAGGAGGAATCACCATGTTATGTCAACACTGCAAAAAGCATGAGGCGACCACGGTCGTCAAGACGATGATAAACGGCAAATATGCCGAGTACAGGCTCTGCTCCGAATGTGCGCACGAGCTTGGCTATGATACGATGTTTTCGGATTTTTCATCCGATTTCGGCGGACTGTTTTCGAGCTTTTTCTCCAACGCGCTGCCCGCGATCTCAGGTGCGGCACACTGCGATACCTGCGGCAGTACGCTCAATGATATCAAACGTACCGGCAAGGTCGGCTGCGCCGACTGTTACGATACCTTTTTCAGCGAGCTGATGCCGACCATCCGCAGCATCCACGGCAACACCGAGCATAAGGGCAAGCGCCCCGGGGTGATCGAGTACACCGTTAACAAGGAAGATAAAAAGTCAGACGGCTCCGCCGTGTCCGGCGAGGATCAATTGCAGTCCTTGCGGGACGAGCTGAAACAGGCGATCGAAGAGGAAAACTTTGAACGTGCCGCTCAGCTGCGCGATGAGATCAAGAGTTTGGAGGGTTGATGATGAGTGAAGCAGTCGTTTCCACCAGAATCCGTCTGGCAAGGAATTTGAAAGAATACCCATTTCCGATCCGACTGACGGCGGACAAGGCGCGTGAGATCGTCGATCAGGTCGGCAAGGCGCTGCAGGACAGCGAACTGAAATTCCATCGTATCGATATGGATGCGATCCCCGATACGCTGCGCGCGGCGATGATCGAACGACACCTCGTCAGCCCGGACTTTATCAGCGAACAGGAAGGACGCGCGGTGTATCTCAGCGATGACAATACCGTGTCCATCATGGTCAATGAAGAGGATCACATCCGTCTGCAGGTGATTCTGGATGACTTCCGGCCGGAAGAAGCTTACGCGCTGGCGGATAAGATCGATAATATTCTTTCAAAGAAATTAAATTATGCGTTCCATGACCGTCTCGGTTACCTGACGCAGTGCCCCACCAATCTCGGGACAGGAATGCGCGCGTCGGTGATGCTTCATCTTCCGGCGCTTCAGATGAGCGGCACGGTCAATCGCATCGGCGCGAATCTGAGCAAGCTGGGGCTGACGATGCGCGGGCTGTACGGAGAGAGCAGTAAGCCCGCCGGAGCCTTCTTCCAGCTATCTAATCAGGTGACGCTCGGCATCTCCGAAAAGGCGGCGATCGAGAATCTGAAAAACATCACGAACCAGCTGATCACGCAGGAGATGCGCGCGAGAGAAAGCCTGCTGAACAATATCGAAGCGGAGGATAAGATCCATCGCGCGCTCGGCGTCTTGAAAACCGCGGTGCTGATGGATCACAACGAGGCGATGCGGCTTCTCTCTCTGGTGCGCCTGGGCGTCAGCGAAAAGAAACTCGAGACGCTGTCGACGGACAGCATCGACAAGCTGATCGTCGAGATCCAGCCGGCGTCGATCATGACGCGTTACGGCGACGACATGGGACCCCGCGACCGCGATATCAAGCGTGCGGAGATCCTCAGAGAAAGATTCAACTAAGAAAAAGTATCACAGAAAATGTGTCATTCTGAGGGAGCAAAGCGACCGTGAGAATCCCCTTCCTTCAGCAACCGGTCGTAATGACCGGGGGATTGCCACAGGGCTTGCGCCCTTCGCAATGACACGATAACACGAATCATATTATTATGAAAGAAGGGTTGGTATATGAAATACACATTCAAGGGCTTTACCGAAAAGGCGAACAAGGCGCTGAATCTGGCGATTGAAAGCGCTCAGGATCTCGGCTGCGATTATATCGGTTCCGAACATATCCTTCTGGGTCTGTGCAGGGAGGAAAGCGGCGTAGCGTATACCGCGCTGCGTGACGCGGGCGTGACCGCCGAAAAGCTGGAGAATCTGATGCAGAGCGAAAACAGGATCGTTTCGCTGAATCCGAACGACTTCACCCCGCGTACCAAGCGCGTGATGCAGACCGCGATGATGTATTCCGCCCGTACCGGTTCCGGTTATGTCGGCACAGAGCATCTGCTGATCGCACTCCTGTCCGACCGTGACAGCTACGCGATCCGCTATCTGAGCGAGCTGGGCGTCATGCCGCAGATGATCGCCGACCGTATGAGCGCGAATCTTGAAAGCGAGGACGCGGGCAGTATCACCCCGAACCGTTCTGCTAACGCGCAGTCAGCCAGCAGCGAGAGCAAGACGCTCGACAGCTTTTCCCGCGATCTGACGCAGGCGGCGAAGAACGGCGAGATCGATCCCGTGATCGGCAGAGATGAAGAGATCAAACGTATCGTGCAGATCCTCTCCCGCCGCACCAAGAATAACCCCTGTCTGATCGGCGAACCCGGCGTCGGCAAGACCGCGATCGCTGAAGGTCTGGCGCTGAAGATCGCGAACGGCGAGGTGCCCGAGCATCTGCGCGACAAGCGCATCGTCGCCCTCGACCTCACCGGTATGATCGCCGGCACCAAGTACCGCGGTGAATTCGAAGACAGGATCAAGAACGCCATCGATGAAGTCAAAAAGAGCAAGAATATCATTCTCTTTATCGATGAGCTGCACACCATTATCGGCGCGGGTTCCGCGGAAGGCAGCGCCGACGCGGCGAATATCCTCAAGCCCTCGCTGGCGCGCGGCGACTTCCAGGTCATCGGCGCGACCACGTTGGAGGAATACCGCAAGTATATCGAAAAGGACGCCGCTTTGGAGCGCCGTTTCCAGCCCGTGACCGTCGGCGAACCGAGCGAGGAGGACGCGATCGCGATCCTCAAGGGTCTGCGCGACCGCTACGAGGCGCATCATAAGGTCAAGATCTCCGACGAGGCGATCGAAGCGGCGGTCAAGCTCAGCTCCCGCTATATCGCCGACCGTTTCCTGCCCGATAAGGCGATCGATCTTGTCGACGAGGCGGCTTCCAAGGTGCGTCTGAACGCCCTGACTTATCCGAATGAGATCAAGGAATTGGAGGCTGAGCTGGAGAAGCTCGAAAGCGAAAAGACCGCCGCGATCAACGAGCAGGATTTTGAGCGCGCCGCACAGCTCCGCGACGAGCAGAAGAATGTGACAGAGCGGCTGGAAAAAGCAAAGAACGGCTGGGAGAAGAGCAATATGGAAGCATCCCATGAGGTCACAGCGGAGGATATCGCCGCGATCGTCTCCGCATGGACAAACATCCCTGTCGTCGAGCTGACACGCGAGGAATCCGACCGCCTGCTCAATATGGAGAAGATCCTGCATGAGCGTGTCATCGGTCAGGATGAGGCGGTCTCTGCGGTAGCGAGAGCGATCCGCCGCGGCAGAGTCGGCATCAAGGATCCCAAGCGTCCGACCGGCTCCTTCATCGTCCTCGGCCCGACCGGCGTCGGCAAGACCGAGCTGTGCAAGGCGCTGGCGCAGGCAATGTTCGGCGACGAGAACGCCATGCTTCGCCTCGATATGTCCGAGTACATGGAGAAGCATACCGTGTCCCGTCTGGTCGGTTCGCCTCCCGGTTACGTCGGTTACGACGAGGGCGGTCAGCTGACTGAGGCGGTGCGCCGCAAGCCGTATTCGGTCGTCCTGTTCGACGAGATCGAAAAAGCGCATCCCGACGTTTTCAATATGCTTCTTCAGATCCTCGAGGACGGCAGGCTGACCGACAGTCAGGGACGTACGGTCGATTTCAAGAACACCATTATCATCATGACGTCCAACGTCGGCGCCCGCAGGCTTACCGAACGTCATACGGCACTCGGCTTTGACGGCGACGGCGAGGATAACGATACCGTCAACGTCCGCGAGCTGGTACTGGGCGAACTCAAGCAGGTGTTCCGTCCCGAATTCCTGAATCGTGTGGATGATATCATCGTCTTCAACAAGCTGACCAAGCCCGAGATCGAGGAGATCGCGAGATTGATGCTCAACACGCTGCAAAAGCGTCTGAGCGACCTCGGCGTGACGATCACCTTTACCGATAAGGCGGTGGAGAAGATCGCCGACGAAGGCTTTGACGATACCTACGGCGCGCGTCCGCTGCGCAGGGCGATCGTCACGAACATCGAAGATAAGCTCAGCGAAAAGATGCTGGAAGCCGACTTTGACAGCACAAAGCCGATCGTCTGCGATTATGACGGTGAGCAGTTCACGTTTAATTCTGTAGAAGAATAATAAAAAGGCTTCCTTTGGTAAAGGGAGCTCCCGCGAGAGCGGGTGAGGAATTGTATTATTTGATCGAGCTTCAGCGAGAATCATTGTTCTTTTCAACGCGGCACAGTATGAAACTGTGCCGCGTTTCTTTGTGAAAAGCGTATAATCCTTTATCTGCGTCGCATACTATCATTACCAAATATATGGAGGTAATGATATGACCGACAAAGAGTTGCTCTATATCGAGGACGCTCTCGGACATGAGCAGTATTTTCAACAGAAGTGCCAAGAGACCGCGCAGAGCCTTTCCGATCCCGCGCTGAAAACCTGCGTTGAGAATCTCGCCACCCGTCACTCACAGATCTTCAGCCGTTTTTACGGGCTGCTGTAAGGAGGAAAGACCATGGATGATAAGAACCTGATGCAAAACCTGCTGCTGCTCGAAAAGGGCTGCTGCGACCTGTATCTTCACGGCGCGGTGGAGTCCGCGACGCAGAACGTCCTCGGCGCATTCAATTCCGCGCTCGACGACTCCCTGTCGATGCAGGGCGAGATCTTCTCGAAGATGAGCGACAAGGGCTGGTATAACATCCCCGACGTCGAGCAGACGAAGATCGATCAGCTGAAACAGAAGTTCGCGACCGCGCAGTAAGAAAACGGCTCCCTTTTCCAAGGGAGCTGTCGCGCAGCGACTGAGGGTTGAAAAAAGGCTAAAACAGATGAAGCTTTTGTGCCGCTGCGCGGCAACCTACCGGCACTTCGTGCCACCTCCCTTAGGAAAGGGAGGCTGATATACGCGCTGCTCCATAAAGCTTTCATTGATTCCCGCGCTGTTTTATAGTATAAGAATTTTGAGTAAAATTATCAGCGGCTGTCCGATATTGGTCGGACAGCCGCTGTGCCGTTATGGATATTAGTATTACGCGATCGGTTTGCCGATATTGTCGTTGGATCTCAGGCCCGCAAGCCATCTTTGGATCAGGCTCGCGTCCATGATATCGACGGCGCCGCTGCCGTCAGCGTCGGCGGAAGCGACCTGCATTTCAAACGGAATGTTGTTTTCCATGCCTGACGCCTGCCGCTGGATATAGGTCACGTCAATCGATTCCACCGCGCCGTTGCCGTCAACATCGCCGAGGATGTTCTGCGCTCTTTCAAACACCGCGCAGACATAGCGCAGAGGTTCGTCGTCGCCCTCGACAACGGTCTCGCCTGGTCGATAGGTGAAGGTCGGATCGGAGGAGATCATGTCGCCCTCGTACTTCGGGTGCTCGCTGCCGGGGCCCCAATCGATCCACACATGGTACCAGCCCTTGAATACATAGCCTTCCTCTGCCTGCTGATGTACGGTGATCTCGTCACCCTTGTAGAACCGGACGATCTCGCCGACGGATACATAATCGGTGCCGTCCATTGCCTCGAATTCGTATGTGTTCGGCTCGGAGGGCGTATATTCGACCGCCGCCTTGCCGCCGTCGGTGATCCAGACCTGGATCTGGTCGCCCTGACGAATGACGCCGGTATCTTCAAACACCGCGCAGATATAAGGGGATTCGCCCTCGCCGACAGGGTTGTCGGTAAAGGTGTAGGTTTTTTTGGTTGAGATCAATTTGTCCGCTAAGTAGGTCGGGTCATCGGGAGATGTCTTGTTGATATTCGCCTGATACCAGCCGGCAAAGCGGTAGCCGAGATAGGCGTAGGGTTCAGCGGTCAGGGTGACCTGAGAGCCTTCGGGCACGGTGATATTGGCGGAGCTGCTCCAATAGGAGGTGTTGCCGTCCGGTTCGGTGCCGTCGGGGAGTTGGTAGCTGACGACAACGCCGCCGCCGGTGTTGCCGTGCTGTTCGGTATCGCTCATCCATACGGAGAAATAGCTCATGGGAACGGGCGTATAATCCGCCGTGAGGGTGACGGTGTATTGCCAACGATGGTAATAGTATCCGTCGATGATCAGATAACTGCCGTTATCACCGCCCTCAAATGTGGTAAAGCTCCTGCTGTCGTTTGTTTCGGTGATCTGAGGATCGGATACGGTCAGGCTGATATTCGTCAGACCGCTCATTCCATATGCTTCTCCGGTAAGCGCATCCTTCGCTTCTTCGATCATCACGTTTACGGTCGGACTGCTCGGCTGAGTGAATGCGGAGGAAGCGACTTCATCATAAAGGACTCTCTCGGTGACTTCGCCGGTTTTTGTATCGGTCAGTACGAGCTTTCCTTCTACTTCGGTCGTGCTTTTGTCAACGGAATTGTCGATTTTGAAAGCGCCGTCATTTTTCCAGATCGCCTTGACGGTCGTATTGCTGTTGACGCTGATCTCATCGTCCGGATCGTAAAACGCGTCGTTGACTTCCCACTTGATAAATGCCGCGCCTGCTTTGGTGAAGCTGCATTCGGGAAGGGTATAGCTTTCGCCTGCTTTGACTTCGGCTTCTTCCATGAAGCCCTCGCCGCCGTTGGGATCAAAGGATACGATACAGCTTTCTTCCTTGTGTTCACTGCCGTACGGCACGAAATCGACCGTAACGGTGACATTGTCCGCGGGCATAGTGAACACGTTGAAATCTTCTGTTGTAAAATAGGAGCCGTACTCAACGGAACCGAACTCGCCGTCGGAATCCTCATACGTGAATTTTGCGATCGCCCAGCCTTCGTCGGCAGCCGCGGTGACGGTCACCTTGTCGTCGGGCTCGGGCTGTTCGGGGTCAACCGTAACGGTACCGCTGCCGTTCGTTTTGACGGTAATCGTGAACGTCTCGGCGTGCGCCGTCATGGGAAGCATGGTCAGCGCTGTCATCAGAACAAGCAGCAGGCATAATACTTTCTTTTTCATTATAACGCCTCCATTAAAGCATTTATCTTTGTGCGGAGAGTATCCTTGTGCGGAGAGAGCGTTAGGACGATCTCGTTCAGCGAAGAAGCGCCGACTCCCTTCATCCTAAGGATAGCCGAGCTCAGAATTCTTCCTTGATCGATCGGGTGAACAGGGCGGCGAGTTCTTCTTTTGCGTCGGCGTTCTCGAAAAGGATACGGTAAACAGCAGAGGTGATCGGCAGATCGACGCCGAGCTGTTCGCCCAGCCTGACCATCGCCTTACTGGTCATCACGCCCTCGGCGAGCTTTTCGAATTTTTCGCCTTTTATGTACATTTCGCCGAATCTTCTGTTGTGGCTCCACGGAGAGAAGAGGGTCGCCTCATAGTCGCCTAAGTGGCACAGACCGTAAGCAGAAAGCTCGTTGCCTCCGGCAGCTTTGATGAGTCTTGCGACTTCTCTGGTGCCGCGCGCCATCAGCGCGCCCTTGATGGAGGTGCAGCCCGCGCCGTCCAGCATACCCGCCGCGATACCGACGACGTTTTTCGCCGCCGCGCCGATCTCGGAGCCGATCAGGTCGGTGCCGAGGTAGAAGCGGATCAGCTCGCTGTTGAAGCTGTGTACCAGCTTTCTCTTGATTTCTTCGTTATCCGAGTCGATGACCATGCAGTTCGGGATGCCCTTGACGTAGTCCTGCGGATGACCCGGCCCGACCCATACGGCGACGGGCGTATTATCAGTATCGACAAAGTCGCCGACGACCTGCGTCAGGCGCTTGCCGGTGCTTTCCTCGATGCCCTTCATGCACAGCACGATGATCTTGCCGTCAAGGTCGTATTGTGTGATGGTCTTCATATAATCGCGCAGATACTGCGCGGAAATGGAGATCACGATCACCTCGGCGCGTTCGATCGCGAACTGATGGTCATAGGTGACGGTGATGCTCTCGGGGAAGGTGAGGTAGTCGTTGTGATGGGTCTTTAAAAGCTGCTGTAATTCAGGCGCGTTTTCAAGTCCGCAGGAAACGACCTCGTGACCGATGCGGTCAAGGTACCACGCGATACAGCTGCCCCAGCGTCCGCAGCCTAAAACGGAAATCTTCATAGCAGTTATCTCCTAACATGAAAAAAGGCAGTCTGACCCTGCCCGTGTTTATGACAATAATAGGAATCGGGTGCGGGCAAAGCCCGCCATTCATTATTCACTATTCATTATTCATTTTTCATTGTTATCTAATAAAGGTATCCCACCTGACCGTAACGATCTTGAGATAACCTGCCTACACGATGACAGGTGGGTGCCCGCCCTGCGGCTTTAGGCTCCCTTCGTCCATACGGATGGGAGGTCTGCACACCGCCGTAGGAGCTAAGCTCCCGATTTAAGAGTTGTA
>JAFRBD010000080.1 GCA_017405065.1 Ruminococcus sp.
ACCGTCGGTCTTTACGACCATCTCGCTGAGATCGAGCGTCGCGCCGTTGGTGGCGAAGATCGCGGCGTTGTCGCCGTAGAAGTCCGCCTCGTCGTTCTGCGAGCTGTCGCCGGTTTTGACAACCTTTGTATTGCTGTAGCTCGCTTCTTCACCGTCGGCTGTGATTGCGTGCTCGCCGCCGATACTGTTTTCGATCGTTTCGTTGATCGTTATATCCGCTTCGGTCAGTTTCTTGGCAGTCGCCTCTGTTGCGGCGGATGCAGTTGTCGCGGCGGGATGTGTCGCTTCATCAACGGTAGCTATTGTCGACTCCGTTGCCTTGGTGTTGTCGGTGTTGCCGTTACATGCCGCGAGGGACGCGATCAGCAAACCTGCCATAATGATTGCTAAACCTTTTTGATATAGATGTTTCATCATGTTGACCTCCTGTTCCATAAATAATTGTCATTGCGAGGGCTTGACACACTTTTCAGCCCGTGGCAATCTCAACCGAATTGTTAATTATGCGGCGATCTGCCGTTCTCTTGATAATCCGCAGGTTGTGAATACCTGTTCATCCTTCGTGACGATGATCGCTTCGAATTCTGTTCCTTTCAGAAACGCTAACGCTTCATTCAGCGAGTATCCGCTTACAGTATAGCACAATTTGCTCAGTTGTACAGCGTCTTTTCCGATCAAGGTCACGCTCGCTAAATGATGTCGACAGTCAGCCGATTCTGATAACTCTTTTTGATTGAGCGTTACTATCGCCTTTTCTCCGACGTCGAGAAAAGCGAAATTCACCTTGCTCTTTGAGAAAGGATTTTGGATCCCGATCCTTCGCGTTCTGCCCATGTTGACGACCGTATCGCCTAATTGGATGACAGCTTCTGTCACGCCTTCCTGTTTGAATATTCTTTTGATCTCCTGCGCGGCGTATCCGATCGCAACAGGCGCAGCGGAGCCGCTCTTTCTGTCAATATCTTTCACTCTTTCTTTGGCTCTGCTCAGAGCATAAAAGCGGTTGCCGTCATAGACGGTCAGCGTGCATAAGACGCCGAGGGCGAAAAAGATGTTTTGTGAACGATAGGCTTTTGACATAGTATTCAGCTCCTTTGCTTGATTTTATGGTGTTATGATAGACTGTCAATATGATAACAGTATGATAAGTCTGTGAAAGTTTTGTGAAAGATATAAATTAGAACGACCGGCTGTTACCGTGAAGCGGGTACGCCTTGACTGCCGTTATTCGGTGAAGGATTGTTTGCGTTGGGAGAGACCTGTTCGTTCGGTTGACTATCGGCTCTTTGAGAGATTTCGGGATGATTGTTGTCCTGATTCTGAGGAGTATTCTCCTGCGGGACGTTACCGTTCTGCTCTGCTGAATCCTGCGGTTGTTCTCCCGTTTTGTTTTCCTGCTGAGGGTTATTGTCGTCGCTTTGTGAACGTTCCTCTGATTTCTGCGGCAAGCCCATATCCTGATGCACCCTTGTATCCAGATCCTGCTGTAATCTGTCGGTATGCTCGCTGCTGCCTGTATGCGCCGAGATTGCCACGCCGGTATTATCCGAGTCAAAACGATCATCTTTTTCGAGCTGCTCGACAGTGGTCTTGACCGCATCATCGATTTTGTGATGGCGCAGTTGACTGACGTCCATTTCAGCCAGCAGTTCCTCGCCGTCCTCATTCAGAGCGTTCACGCCGATCACATAGTCAAAGCAGTTGATGGTATACTCGACAGAAGGATCGGATTCTATACTGACCGTTCCGTAGGGGATCGCGTAGGCTGTCGCCATGCTGCCGACCGCTAATATGACGATAGCTGCCGCAACAGCAACGACGCGGCGAATGACCTTTCGCACACGGTAGGGATGATCGATTTCCTGAATGTCGTATAGGTCGATCTCCTGTCCGATCTCGTAACGGTTATTGAATATACGCTTGACCTCGCCGGTATCTGTCAGCGCTGCCGCGTATTTCCCTTTTATATCAACGATTACGGTATTCATGCCGACGCCTCCTCTCTTACAAATTTCAAATACTCCGCGATATGGGGGAAATCTCCCTCCAATATCAGGATCGCCATGATCATATACTTTCTGTATCGGTCGATTGTCTTTTTTGATATGCCTGTCGCGTTTGCCAGCGCCTTGACAGGCAGCTTTTTCCTGCGCTTGAGTTCCTCGAGAAGCTCCGGAGGATATTGGTCGAGCATATACCGGACGACCTTTGCGCAGTCCTCGCGCGTCTTATCCTGCTTCGGCGAGCATTCAGTCAGATCGTAAAAGCGGAAACCGTATTTCATGAGCAGCTCGTTTGCCGCAGCGATCTCATCCTTCATGCTGTTATCGGAAGCCTGCGCGCTGGTTTTGACGACCGCGAAATAAACGCCGTCGGGATCCTCCTCGGGTTCCCCGTTACCCTCAAGTACATGCGGCGCGATCGGCACTTCATGTGATGCGCTTTTCTGAGAACGGAAGAAATCGATCAGCTCGCGCTTGATGATCATCTGAGCAAAAGGAAGAAAATCACCCTTATTCTCCGCATAGTATTTGATCGCTTTGGAAAAAGCGCCTAAGGCGATCGACCATTCGTCGTCGCTGCGCGTGATATAGCGGCGGCTCACCTTGGATGCGGTTCGCAGGATCGTCTGTTCCTGTTCCGTGATCAGTTCCTCAAGTACGGTTGTGTTATCTGCCGCAAGCACGGCGCGCTCGTTGAGCCGGTTTAACATCAGCTTCACCTACCTTTAGCCTCTGTTAATCTATACGAAAAGAAAACAGATAAAACAGGGGTTGTATCTATTTTTTCTTGTAACGATCATAAATGACGCTTGTGATGGTTAATTGTTTGGAATGTGAAAAGCAAATGAAAACAGGGAGCGGTCTGACACCCGTGTCACGCCGCTCCCTGAGTATTTTTTCGGTCATTGCGAGGAGTGAACACTCGTGTTCAACGACGTGGCAATCCCACAATGAGGAGTAGTTGTTATTTTTGTTTTATCTGCGAGTATTATTATTCGTGTTCGGCTGCTGCCCATTCTGCGGAGCACTGCCGTTCGTGTTCTGATTCTGATTGAATCCCTGCTGACCGTTCATTTGCGGCTGCTGACCATTCATCTGACCGGGCATCATATCCGCACCTGATACGCCGCTTTTGTTATTGAGATTGAAGTCGTTCGAGATGTAATACTGACCGTCGTAGTCGATACCGGCTTCTCCGCCGCCCGATGTGCTATTGATCGTAGCGTTGCCGCCAATCAGGTTGACGTCACCGTTACTGTCGATGCCGTCGCCCTTAGAGTTGATGACGACCTTACCGCCCAGCATATTAAAGGAGTAATCGAGCTCGCCCTCATAAGCGCTGTCGGCGTTCGCCGCATTGATCGCGTCGTCGGAGGATACGATGGAAACGTCGCCGCCGAGTACGTTGACGACCGTGCCCTCTAAACCTTCGGTGGATTCGGTCACCTTGATGGTGGGACCGGTTCCGTCTTCGCTGCCTACCGTCAGGATATGGTCTGCATGGATCGCGTCGTCGCCTGCCGCAATGTTGAAGGTGCCGCTGAGGAGAGTGACGTCATAATTGCCGTTGATACCGTCGTTGACCGCGTTGATGTTGACTGTTACGCCGTCAAAGATAAGGGAGCTGTCGTCGCCCGCTTTGATTCCGTTTTTCGCGTTGCCGTTGATGGTCAGGGTACCGTCTCCCGTTACATAGACTTGAGAATTTGCCTTTGCTTTGAGCGCTGCGCCGTCATAGGCGTCCGCCACATCTGCGTTGGATGAATACTCATCGTCGGGATTCTCATTATCGGTCAATACGACGTTTCCGGAGATGATGATCTTGACCTCTGCCTCTTTGTTGACGGAAACCGTCGCGCCGGTAGTGCTGGTAAGGTCTAAATCTTCCAGTACGAGAACCACGCCGGTAGTGCCCTTCTTAACGGTAATGTTGCCGTCGGAACTTGAACCGCTGATGACGTAGGTGCCGGAGGAAGTGATCTTGATCTGGCTGTTGTCGTCGGTGACGGAAATATAGGTCGCGTTGTCATAGTCGGCTTCCAGAGAAGCGGCGTTGTTGGTCATGGTACCGTAAACGATCTCAGATGCGGAGCCTGCACCTGCGCTGTTTTGCTGATTGTTCGGCATTTGTCCGTTCTGCGGAGCGTTGCCGTCCATCGGAGGCTGCTGACCGTTCTGCGGTGCGTTGCCATCCATCGGGGGCTGCTGACCGTTCTGCGGTGCGTTCCCGTCCATCGGAGGCTGCTGACCGTTCTGCGGTGCGCTGCCTGTCATCTGCATGGGCTCGCCGTTTTGCTGCATATTGAAGTTCTCGGGGAACGGCTGATCAAAGAATCCGCCGTTCATCTCAAAGCTTGCCTCGGGAGCAATATTATTTTCTGCCTGAGTGCTGAAGTGACCGTCGTTGACGGTAAGAGCGCCTGGCTGATCGCCGTCGGCAGTGATGGCGTTTTCCTCTGCGGTGATCGCGTAGCTGCCGCCGTCAAAGGTAAGATCAGCGTTTTCGGTTTCGATGCCGTTTGATGCGGAGCTGATCACATACAGAGCGCCGTCTCCTTCAAAAACGGTGTCGATCGTGCTGTAGATGGTTGCGTCGTACAGATTGCCCGTGCTGCCCGCGATGCGGTTGACGGAGCCTTCGGGAAGATTGATGATGAGCTTGTCGCCGCTGACTGCGATAATGCCTGCGTTCTCGCCGCCGTCGATGTCGACGCTGTCGAGGATAAGTTCAACTTCACCCTCATCAGGATCGACATACACGCTGCCTTGCAGTGTGCCGGTCAGCACATAAGAGCCCGCTTCGGTGATCTCCAGCCGACCGTCGACTTCTTCAAGCGTGACGTTTTGATCTAAGGCAAACGCTGTGATTGTACACATGGTAAGGATAAGTAGGGCGGATAAGATGATAGCTAAAAGTTTTTTCATTTTGAGTTACCTCCGTTCGTGATTTTTTTGAAACTTTTTTGCTTCACTAATCAATACGCAAAGGGAGGGTTCAAAACAGGGGTCGGGGGAAAAGTATTTAAAAAAGTCATGTTGTATTTTTCAAATGCTTATGCTATGATGAAAAAAACGGTGATACTAATTTCTAATAAAAGGGGTTAATCAGATGTTAGCGGAAAATTTCGCAGAACAAGGCGGAGGACGCCGATAGGCTGGCGCCTATCAAGGACGACAACGCAGTTATACAGAATTTTACGCAACAGATGATAAGCCATTTTATTAGAAATTAGTATGTAAGGAGGCGGCGTATGAATATCCTGATCGTAGAAGATCAATTCAGTCTTGCCGACGCGATGAAGGCGGCGCTGGAGCGCGAGGGCTACGCCGTCCATATTGAGACGGACGGTCTCAACGGCGAGAATGAGGCGCTCTCGGGCGTGTATGATCTGCTGATACTCGACGTCATGCTGCCGGGAAAAGACGGCTTTGAGATCCTTTCATCCGTAAAGAGCGAGAGCGATGTTCCGGTCATCATGGTGACGGCGAAAAGCGAGATTACCGATAAACTAAACGGTCTGACGCACGGAGCCGACGATTATATCACCAAGCCGTTCCATATCCAGGAGCTTATCGCGCGCGTTAATAATGTTTTAAGAAGAACGCAAAAGGTAACGCGTGTCGATATGCCGGCGTTCGGCGATTTGGAGCTGGACGTCAGAAATTCCGTGATCATCTGCGGCGAAAACAGCCTTTCGGTAACGGGAAAGGAATTCAGGCTCCTTGAATACCTGATCCTGCAAAAAGGCAACGTCGCGGCGCGTGAACAGCTCGCCGTCAAGATATGGGGCTACGGCAGTGAGGCGGAGTATAACAACGTTGAGGTCTATGTTTCTTTCCTCAGAAAAAAACTCAGACTGCTGCATTCATCCGTCAAGATTACCTCGGTACGAGGCGTAGGCTACAAGCTGGAGGTCGCTGATGCTTAAACAATTAGAAAACCGAATCAGACGGATGATGATTATTCCGATGACGCTGTTGATCGTCTTGATCGGCGCCGCGTCCATCTATATGAATTATGAAAACGCTGTTTCCAACGCCATCGAAACCATCAATCGATATTCTGTTATTTCCAGCGATCAGACTACAGACGGCGAAACACAGCACGGCGAGCCTCCGAAGCCCGGGGGCGCAGAGTCAAAGAACGGCGAAGAAAAACGAGACGGCGACGCACTGTCTGAGGATTTCGGTGCCTTATACGAGTTTACCGTTAAGGAAGGCGAGCTGACATATCAGAGCACGGATGAGGACAACATCGTTTCTGCCGCCTTATCCCTGGCGAACGAGAACGAAAGAAAGGGCGTCAGCAAAGGTTATTTCTACCGAGTTCAAAAAACAGGAAAGAACAGCTATAACATCAAGCTGTTGGAGAACAAGGAATTATACAGCCGTTTTATACGTTCTGTTCTGATCATCACCGTAATGATGGTAATCGGAGTTCTTCTGCTGATAGTCTTAGCCTTTATCGTTGCAAAAAGAATCGTCAAACCGGTAGCGGAGAACGAAGAAAAACAGAGAAGATTTATCTCCGATACCTCTCATGAGCTGAAAACCCCTTTGTCTGTTATCGAAACCAGCGCGGAAATGCAGGAGACCGAAACCGGCAAGACCAAATGGCTGACCTATATTCAAAACGAGACCGAGAGCATGAGCAAGCTCATCAGCCGATTGCTGCTGCTCTCTGCGTCCGAAAATAAAGATGAGGAAAGCTATACCGAATTTGATCTGTCCTCTAAAGCGGAGATGTGTATCTCGACCTTTGAAGCGCTCGCGTATGAAAAGGGAGTAACCGTTGTCAGCGCGATCACGCCGGATATGCGATTTTTCGGAAACGAGGACGATATAGAGCATATCATCTCGCCGCTGACCGACAACGCGATCAAGCATACGCCGCAGGGAGGCAAGGTGTATGTCACGCTGCTGTCGGAACGAAACGAAGCGGTGATCCGCGTTCAGAACGAGGGCGAGCCGATCCCCGACGAGGATATCGACAAAATCTTCGACAGATTCTACCGCGTGGATAAGGCGCGTAATCGCAGTGAAAAGCGGTACGGTCTCGGGCTCTCCATCGTCAAAGCGATCACGGAGAAATACGACGGTAATATCGGCGTTAAATGTGAAAACGGTCTGACGACCTTTACCGTCAGATTGAAAAGCAAAAAATGATACGGTTATCATGGCATTCGCTTGGAATCTACTTGATTCCGGGCGATTTTTCAATTCTTTTTCAATGTTCGGGAAATATAATGTCATTAGGACAATTGATTAAAAGGGGGAATTTAATGACAACGAGATAAAAAACTCATACGTTTAGAACAAATCATTTGGAAAGTATATTTCAGCTTTTTGTTTACGGTGCCGTTCCCGGAAACAGAAAAACATATCGATGAACGGACAAACTCCCGGCGCAAAATCATTGAAAATATTAGGATTTAAATTAATAAGAAAACGGAGTGAATTATATGAGCGCTAAATTACGTTTTACAAGCATTTTGTTGGTGGTCTGTATGCTGGTCTCGATTATCGGAGTAGGCAGCTTTGTCGCAAGTGCAACATCAACGGACAGCCAGCTCGCACAGGATACGGTTGAAGGCGGTGCGATCCTGCACTGCTTTGACTGGTCATACAATAATATCAAATCCAATCTTGCCGCCATCGCCGCGGCAGGCTATACCGCTGTACAAACCTCTCCCGTACAGCAGCCGAAGGATTATTCCTCGAGCTACACCGACCAAAGCGGCCAGTGGTAGAAGCTCTATCAGCCGCTCGGACTCAGCGTAGCCGACGGCACAACATGGCTTGGAACAAAAGCCGAGCTTCAAGCGCTTTGTGAAGAGGCGGATAATTACGGTATCAAGGTCATCGTCGATATCGTCGCCAACCATATGGCGAACAACGGCTCCGACGGAGGCGGCTTCTCCTACGTCAACACCGGCATCGAGTCGGATCTTTATAATTCAAACTACTTCCACAGTACCAATACCTACACCAGCGATTCCAGCCGCTATACCATTACCCAGTATCACCTCGGTATGCCCGATCTGAATACATCCAACAGCTATGTGCAGAGCAGAGTGCTCGGCCTGTTAGAGGAATGTGTTGATTTAGGCGTAGACGGCTTCCGCTTTGACGCTGCGAAGCATATCGAGCTTCCCACCGATACGAGTTCAAGCTGTGCGTCTGATTTCTGGCCGACCGTTATCAACGGCATCAAGGACTATGCCGGCGACGATCTGTATATCTACGGCGAGATTCTCAACTCCGCAGGTACGGATATTGCCAACTATACGACATATATGGACGTAACCGACAACTATACCGGCGACTATCTCTTGTATTCGGCATATTCTCAGAACTGCGGCGCTTTGGCTGACTGCAACTACTATAAAGGCGCGGGCGACGAGAACAGTGTTCTGTGGGCAGAGTCTCACGATACCTATATGGGCAGCTCCGGCTCTGCCGGCCTTTCCAATACCTCGGGCGTATCCGACGACGTAATCACCAAAGCGTGGGCGATCATCGGATCCAGAGCAAATTCTACCTCGCTTTTCTTTGCACGTCCCGCTTCCACAATGGGGACAGCAAGCACCGATACGACATGGTGTTCCACTGCGGTATCCGAGGTCAATAAATTCAAGAATTACTTTGACGGTACCACCGAGTATCTCGGCTACTCCACCGATTATACAGTGACCTATAACGAGCGCGGCACCGCGGGCGTGGTCATCTCTAAGCTCGACGGAAGCGGCTATGTCAAGCTGACCGCCAACAAAATGGCTGACGGAACCTATACCGATCAGATCTCAGGTAACACGTTTACCGTATCAGGCGGTTATATCACAGGTACTGTTGGTTCTACAGGCGTAGCGGTTGTATACAACCCGGATTCTTCTTCGTCATCCTCAAGCTCCGGCTCGAGCAGTTCTTCTTCATCTTCCTCCACGACATCTTCCGATGAAGATACGATCTATCTTGTACCCAATTCCAATTGGACAAAGGACAGCGCACGCTTTGCGATGTATGTATTCAACAGCTCTACCGGTTCCAACTCTTGGGCGAGCATGAGCGATTCCGACAGCGACGGCACTTATGAAGGAACCATACCGGACGGCACATGGGATTACATCATCTTCTGCCGTATGAACGGTTCCTCGTCCACAAACAGCTGGAGTTATGTATGGAACCAGACAAACGATCTGGCTCTTTCGAGTAGTTATAACTGTTATACTATTGCCTCAGGCGCATGGAGCTACGGAAGCGGTACATGGAGCTACATTACGGTGACAGATGATGACGATGATTCTTCATCATCAAGCTCGAGCAGTTCTTCGAGTTCAAGCAGCTCGTCAAACTCGAGCAGCTCATCAAGCTCGAGTAGCTCATCAAGCTCGAGTAGTTCGTCAAGCTCGAGCAGTTCGTCAAGCTCGAGCAGCTCATCGAGCTCGACAAGTTCTAATCGTCCCGGCGGCAACTCGGACGGATTCTCCGGCGGTGGTAATTCCCGCGGCGTCAGACGATAAACACGATCATTTCCTATTCATTGACATGCTCCTTGGAATCCCCGCAAAAGCTCACCCTCGCTTTTGCGGGGATTACTCTTTTTTGTTTTATATTCTTCAATATTTCAATCTTTTTTCAATAATAGTATAGTATTATTATTATAGACTCCTAAGAGTCGTTAGTCATAATAAACCGGGATTCCCGCGAAGGCAGTAGCTTTCGCGGGAATCCACTATTTTAAAAACATTTAGCTTTTTCAATCTTTTTTCAAGGTTTCTGTTTTATACTGGTAGTATCAGGAATTCTATCAGGTTCGATTATTCTGATAGGATCAAAATAACCGAAAGGAGATTCAGATTTATTATGACTAAAAAATTACTCTCCTTGATACTGGCGCTCCTGCTGGTATTCACCTTCTCCGTCAGCACAATAGCGGCGTCGGTCGACACGGTATCATCCGGCGTGCTTGTCGACCAAAGCGCGGTACTCACCTTTTCGGACAGCGCGATCACCGAGACGTCGGCAGGCAGCGGTTATACCAT
>JAFRBD010000081.1 GCA_017405065.1 Ruminococcus sp.
CCGTTGATCACACAGCCCTGCGCGATCAGCGAATCCTTCACGTCGCAGTTCAGACCGTAGCGGGAAGGAGCGTCGTCGCGGACCTTGGTGTAGATAGGACGCTTGTAGTCGAACAGCTTGTAACGGATGTCGCGGTCCATGTTCTTCATGTTGGCGTCGTAATACTGCTTGACGGAGCCGATGATCTCGCAGAAGCCGTCAAACTCGTAGCCGTATACTCTGTGGCGGTCGAGAGACTTTTGCAGGACGTCGCGTACGAAGCTGTATTTGGATTCGGACATCGCCTGACGGATCAGCGCCATGAGAACGGTCTTCTTGATCAGCATCACACCCAAGGTGAGGCAGCATACGCTGTCGTCCACGGGAGAAGCCATGATCTTGGTGACTTTGCCGTCGTCGCCGACTTCAAGGATGCAGCGGAAATCGTCGGTGATCTCCTTGACGACGCGCTTGTTGTAGACGAAAGTGATGTCGGAGCGGTTCTTCTCGGCAAAGCGGAAGATCTTGGAATAATCCATATTGTGTACGCAGTCCGAGGGAGCGATCAGCACATAATCCTCGTCGCCGTGTTCGATATAACCGTGCAGGTTGAAGATGGTCTCCACCAGCGTTTTGAAGCTGTGCTCGCCGTAAGGCGGCAGGATGCTCATACCGCTTCTGCGGCGCGCCAGATCCCACGCGGAGCCGGAGCCGACATGATCCATCAGCGACATGAAATTGGATTTTGCAACGATACCGACATTGTTGATGCCGGAGTTGGACATATTAGAGAGCGGGAAGTCGATCATACGGTACTTGCCGCCGAAAGGAATGGAACCTGTGGTACGATAAGCGGTAAGCTCAGGCAGGTGCTTTTCGTTGGTGTTCGCGAAGATAAGACCTAAAATTTTATTGGTAGCCATGCTTACACCTCCATATCCTGATCAATCATCGCTTTGCAGGGGACGGTCACACCTTCGCCGATCTTCAAGCCGTCGCCGACGACGGTGATGCCCCAGTCGTCACGGTTCTCCATTTCGGTGGGAGCCGCACCGACTTTTGCGTTTCTTCCGATCGTGGTATTTTCGGCAATGATGGAAAACTCAACATGAGCGCCGTCCTCGACGACTACGCCGGGGAAGAGGATGGACGAGTTGATGACCGCGTCCTTGCCGATGATAACGCCGGGGAAGATGATGGAAAATTCCAGCTTGCCGTCGATGTTGCAGCCGTCGGAGACCATGGAGTTCTGGATCTCAGCAGTCTCTCCGATATGGTGAGGCGGCATCATCGGGTTGCGGGAATAGATGTTCTTTAAATCGAGGGTGACCTTGGGGTCGAGCAGATCCATGTTCGCTTCCCACAGGCTGTCGATCGTGCCGACGTCCTTCCAGTAGCCCTCAAAGGGATAAGCGACCATCTTTTCGCCGGAGTTGAGCATCAGGGGGAGTACGTCCTTGCCGAAGTCGTTGTGGCTGTCGGGATTCTGCGCGTCCTTGATCAGATACTCTCTGACGGTCTTCCAGGTGAAGACGTAGATGCCCATGGATGCGTTGGTGCTCTTAGGATGAGCGGGCTTTTCTTCAAATTCATAGATGGTGCTGTCGTCGTTGGTATTGAGAATACCGAAGCGCGATGCCTCTTCCATCGGCACGTCCATCGCGGCGATGGTGCAGGCGGCGTTCATCTCTTTATGGAAGTCCAGCATGGCGGCGTAATCCATCTTGTAGATGTGGTCGCCGGACAGGACGACGATGTAATCGGGATCGTAGCGGTCTACAAAGCCGATATTCTGATAAATCGCGTTGGCGGTGCCGGAATACCAGTCGGAGCCTTCTTTGGACTCATAGGGCTGCAGGCAGGTGACGCCGGAATGGATACCGTCTAAGTCCCACGGCTGACCGTTGCCGACATATTCGTTCAATTCAAGCGGCTGATACTGCGTGAGCACGCCTACCGCCTCGATACCGGAGTTGATACAGTTCGACAGGGGGAAGTCGATGATCCTGTACTTGCCTCCGAAGGGGACGGCGGGCTTTGCGATCTTTTTGGTCAACACGCCGAGACGCGAGCCCTGACCGCCTGCTAACAGCATCGCCACAACTTCTTTTTTAGGTATCATGTGTGTCCTCCAAAATTTGTACCATGCCCCGAGAGCATCGGGGCACGGACATTAGTATCAGGTTGGGATTGCCGTGGCTCCGGGGAGCCTTACCGTGACAATCAAATGTACGAATTATTTATCTTCTTTTTTCTTCGCGGGAGCCTTTTTGGCAGCGGGCTTCTTTGCGGGAGCCTTTTTCTTGACGTCTTTTTTGACCTCGTCTGCCTTTTCTGCGACAGCGTCGGCGGCTTTTTCGACCTTCTTCTTAGCGGTGTCCGCCTTGGCTTTGACGTCCTTCTTTACGTCGTCGGCTTTCTTCTTGGCTGCCGCCTTTTTGGCTGCGCGGGTAGCGGCTGCCTTCTTGGCTGCTTCCTTGCGCTTTGCCGCCTTCTCTTCCGCTGCGATCTCCTTGGGGCTCTTTTCCTTCTTGACGAGCTTGAGGTACAGCGCGCTCATCGGAGGCAGGTTGAGATAGATCGCCTGCTCAAAGCCGTGCATCTCTTCCGCGACGGAACGGATCTCGGTACCGTTCGATTTGCCGGTGCCGCCCCACTGCTCGTCGTCGGAGTTGAATACCTCAGCATATACGCCGAAGTCCGGAACGCCGATGCCGTAATTCTCGCGGTACATGGGCTGGAAGTTGCAGACGACGATGATGTTGTTGCCTTCCTTATCGATGCGGCGGAACGCGATGACGCTCTGCTGATAGTCGTCGTGATGGATCCAGTTGAAGCCTTCCCATGTGAAGTCGACCTGATGCATGCAGGTGTTCTCTTTGTAGAATTCGTTCAGCGCGCGGAAGAAGTCGTTGAGCTTCTTATGCTTTTCAAAACCTAACAGACCCCACTGCAGCTCCTCGGTGCTGTTCCACTCGTCGAACTGACCGATCTCGGCGCCCATAAAGGTGAGCTTCTTGCCGGGATGAGCCATCATGTAGCTCATGAATACGCGTACGCCCGCGAACTTCATATCATAATCGCCGGGCATCTTATTGATCAGCGAACCCTTGCCGTAGACGACCTCGTCATGAGAGATCGGGAGCAGGAAGTTTTCGGAGAAAGCATACAGGAAGGAGAAGGTGATGGAGTTGTGATGATACGGTCTCCACAGCGGATCGAGGGACATGTAGGACAGCATGTCGTTCATCCAGCCCATGTTCCACTTGTAGTCAAAGCCAAGTCCGCCGTCGGATACGGGACGGGATACCATCGGCCAGGAGGTGGATTCCTCGGCGATCATCATAACGGTCGGATGATGCAGATGAACGGCGGTGTTCAGTCTCTGGATGAACTCTACCGCTTCGAGATGCTCGTGACCGCCGTACTTGTTGGCTACCCACTCGCCGTCGCGGCGGTTGTAGTCGAGGTACAGCATGGAGGCGACCGCGTCGACGCGGATGCCGTCTACATGATACTTGTCCAGCCAGAACATCGCGGAGCTGACGAGGAAGGAGATGACTTCATAGCGGGCATAGTCGAATACATAGGTGCCCCATTCCTTGTGCTCGCCCTTGCGGCTGTCCTCATACTCATAGCAGTGGATGCCGTCGAAGCGTCCCAGACCGTGCGCGTCCTTGGGGAAGTGAGCGGGTACCCAGTCGAGGATGACGCCGATGCCCTGCTGGTGGCACTGGTCGATGAAGTGCATGAACATATCGGGGGAACCGTAGCGGGAGGTAGGCGCATAGTAACCGGTTACCTGATAGCCCCAGCTGCCGTCGAAGGGATATTCGGTCATGGGCATGAACTCGATATGAGTGTAGCCCATCTCCTTGACGTAGGGGATCAGCTCTTCTGCGAGCTTGTTGTAGTCGAAGGTGTTGCCGTCGGCGTATTTACGCCATGAGCCCGCGTGTACCTCATAGATGTTGACGGGGTTCTCAAAGTGGTTATGCTCCATCTTGTACTTGTACCAGCCCTCGTCGTTCCACTGATACTTGTTGTAGTCATAGATGATGGAGGCGTTGTCGGGGCGGGTCTGGGTATGGAAAGCGAAGGGATCGGACTTGAGGATCTTCTCAAACCAGGGGGTCTCTACGCAGTACTTGTAGATCGCCGTTTCGCCGAGGTTGGGGATCCATGTTTCCCAAACGCCGCCTTCGGAAATTTTGTGCATGTGGTGTGCGTTCTGATCCCATCCGTTAAAGTCGCCGACAACGGAAACGGTCAGTGCGTTAGGCGCCCACACACGGAACATGGTGCCCTGACAGCCGTCGATCCACCAGTCATGCGCGCCTAAAAAGTCATAGGCTCTGACAGCGTCGCCGCCGTGAAACAAATCAAGAGGGAATCTTTCATCGTTTAAAACATAATTCATAATCTGACTCTCCTTTACGGTAAAGAATTCGTACATCATATAGGGTCGTGATCCCGGATCTTGACCGTGATCCGAAACCGCAACATAGTATTCCGTACATAATTATACAACTCTATAATACCAGACCTTTTTGACAATTTCAAGTAAAAACGGAAATTAAATTCCAAATATTTAGTGCATTTTTTATAAAAAGTGACAATGACGTAGTCATTATCAACAATGATTTTTTAAATATTTCTCTGTTATGTACAAATGCCTGCTGCGGGATACCGTAACAGAACCGTCAGCGGGAAGACTTTCGCAAAAAACTTTATTTTTCCTATTTCACAAATACCGTTCATTTCCTCTTGACATTCGGCGCAGGTTATATTAGAATAAGCGATGGTATGATAGTAGTGTTATTATAACTATTATTATGCTCTCTGAACCCGCGTAAGGGACGCGGCGTTCATCCCTTTTTTATTAGACTCTCTTAGAGAGCCGTTATATATAGATATTTTACCTTTATTGCCATTACCTACTGCGATCTTTACGGTCGCGCCGCTAACCTTTTATTATTAAGCAGCCGTTGAATAAAACGCAAAGTCATAGACTCCTTTTCGGAAAGGGGCTGTCGCCCGTTGGCGACTGAGGAATCGCATCGATTGACTGAGCGTCAGCGAGGAATTTTCCTGTCTTAACGACAAAATGAATCTTTCCCTGCTTAGTTTAAGATATAAGCGGAATTACAGATTTGATGTCTTCGGACATTTGGTGATACAAAACTGAATATCTGAGTAACGGCACCGTGAGTTGAGTTTGATCAGGAAGAATCAAATCAAGGAGGTGTCAATGTATGAATCTTGCTTTGAGCATTATTCTCATTGGCGTCGCTCTGATTCTCGGTGCAGGCGTAGGCGTTATTATCGGTAACGCTTATCGCAAGAAAGTCGCCGAGGCGGAGATTGGCAGCGCGGAGCAGGAAGCGAAGCGTATCGTCACCGACGCGATGAAAACAGCCGAAGCAAAGAAAAAGGAAGCGATCCTTGAAGGCAAGGACGAGATCCACAAGCTCAGAAACGAGAGCGATAAGGAGATCGCCGAACGCCGCAAGGAGGTACAGCGCCAGGAGCGCCGTATCCAGCAAAAGGAAGAGACTCTTGACCGCAAGCTCGATAATGTCGAGAAGAAGGAAGAAAGAGCCAACAAGAAGATCAAAGAAGCCGAAGGTAAGCTCGCCGAGGCGGAAACAATCAAAAAGAGCCAGTTTGAAATGCTCGAGAGGATCTCGGGCTACACCGTAGATCAGGCGAAAGCCTATCTGTTAAGCCAGCTTGAAAGTGAGCTGGGCAGGGAGAAATCCCTGAAGATCATGGAGTATGAGCAGCAGCTCAAGGACGAGTCCGACAAACGCGCCCGCAACATCATCTCCCTCGCGATCCAGCGCTGTGCCGCCGATCAGGTAGCCGAGGCTACCGTTTCGGTCGTACCGCTGCCGAACGACGAGATGAAGGGTCGTATCATCGGACGTGAGGGCAGAAACATCCGCGCGATCGAAACGATGACGGGCTGCGACCTGATCATCGACGATACGCCCGAAGCGATCACTCTCTCCTGCTTTGAGCCTGTTCGGCGCGAGGTCGCCCGCGTCGCGCTTGAAAAGCTCATCGCCGACGGTCGCATCCATCCCGCAAGAGTGGAGGAGACAGTCGAAAAGGCGCGCCGTGAGGTGGAGGCAAGCATCAAGCAGGCAGGTGAGCGCGCGGTGCTCGACGCCGGCGTACACGGTCTGCATCCCGAACTCGTCAAGATCTTAGGCCGTCTGAAATACCGTACCAGCTACGGTCAGAACGTCCTGATACATTCCCTTGAGGTCTCGTATATCTCCGGAATGATCGCCTCCGAGCTGGGGCTTGATCCTACCGTTGCCAAGAGAGCGGGTCTGCTCCACGACATCGGCAAGGCGCTCGATCACGAGATCGAAGGCTCCCATGTGGAGATCGGCGTAGATATCGCCCGCAAGTACAAGGAGAGCGACGCGGTCGTCCATGCGATCCATGCTCACCACGGCGACGTTGAAGCCAAGACGGTCGTTGCCTGTATCGTTCAGGCAGCCGACGCCATCTCGGCGGCGCGTCCCGGCGCGCGCAGAGAGAACCTCGAGAACTACATCAAGCGCTTACAGAAGCTCGAAGAGGTCGCGTCCTCCTTCAAGGGCGTCGAAACCTCGTATGCGATCCAGGCGGGTCGTGAGATCCGTATCATGGTCAAGCCCGAGCAGGTCAAGGATGACGCCATGCCCGCTCTCGCGAGAGATATCTGCAAGAAGATCGAGGAGGAGCTCGAGTATCCCGGCCAGATCAAGGTCAACATCATCCGCGAATCCCGCGCGGTCGGCTACGCAAAGTAAGCAACGCGTTGCTCTTTCCCGCCTTTTGTAAAGGTTACTGTTAACGGAACTGCATCAACGGCGGGCGGAAAGCCATCATTTAACAGGAAAAGCACTGCTTCACGGCAGTGCTTTTTCAGTTGAAAATGTAAAATGGAAAATGTAAAATGAACGGCGGGCGCAGCCCGCGCTTGAAGGCTCCCTTTCCTAAGGGAGCTGTCACCGCAGGTGACTGAGGGTTGCCGAATGCAGTTATTTGTTTAGGAAAACCGTATCAGCAGGAAACGTTTTTCAACCCTCCGGCTCTTCGAGCCACCTCCCTTGGGAAAGGGAGGCTTTTCGTTTCCTTCGATTCCTCATGATGAAAGATGTAAAAAGAACGGCGAGTTCCGCTCCTTTATAACTACTTTATTTCTCCATTTTCCATTTTTAATTTGCATAGTTCCACTCCGGGACATACTTTTTATCTGACGAATCAAGCTCCTGCGCGAAGCCGTCGAGACCGAGATCAAAGAAGCTGTCTAATACCTTCTGATATTCGCGTTTGGTCAGCTTTCTGTCGATATCGGGATAGTCCGCCGCTTTCCCCGCGGGGAAGTACTGCGCCATCAGGCTGACGGGCGTCGATGTGCCCCAATTCTGTTTGATCAGCTTCAAAACGCCGATGCTGTTTTTGGTGTGGGAGGGGAGGACGAGATGACGGATGATGACGCCGCGCTTCATGACGCCGTTTTCAATGACGTTCTCCGGCTGCTGACGGAGCATTTCGCCGATCGCCGCTTCAGCCGTTTCAACATAATCGCCGCAATTTGATAATCGCTTTGCCAAGGCGTTGTCGCTGTATTTGAAATCGGGCAGATAAATATCGATGACGCCGTCAAGCATTTTGAGGGTCTCGGTCGAATCGTATCCCGAGCTGTTCCAGATCAGCGGCACCCGGGGTCGATAGTATGTGAGGCTTTCCGTGATCGCGTGTACATAATGCGACGGGGTTACGAATTCGATGTTCTGTGCGCCGAGCGCTTCCAGCTTTCTGTATTCCTCGCTGAGTTGATACGGCGTGACGACCGTGCCCGTATCCTGCGCGGATATCTCATAATTCTGACAGAATACGCACCGCAGGTTGCATCCGCTGAAAAAGATCGTGCCCGCGCCCGACTTACCGCTGATGGGCGGTTCCTCGTCAAAGTGCAGCGCCGCGCGGGCGATCTTCGGCAGTTCGCCGACGCCGCAGTACCCGAAGCGGTTATCCGAGCGCTCAATATGGCATCTTCTGGGGCAGAGATCGCAAAGCATTATATCACATCCTTATGACAATAAGGATAACACAAAATCATCGGAATTGCTATACCTCAAAGCAATAAAGGAAGTTTTCGATCGCTTCATCCAGATGAACGGGAGAGAGCCGCTCCTGATTGAAAGATTCGATCAGTGCCTCGAGCTTCACCCTGTCAAGGGAGATATCCCCGATGACGCGGATGACGGAATCACCCCGGTAAACTGAAATACCGTAGGTTTCATAGGCTCCGCTTTCTCGGTCATATTGGTGTTCCGTGTACAGTTCGTAGGATATCACGATTCGCCCCTTGTGAAGTATTTTCACACTATAGTGCGATTTTATCACCATCCTTTGCCTTTTGCAAGCTTTTCTACAAAAGTGTAATGAACATTACAGCTTTCGACGGGATATCTCTGTTTTTGTAACCGAAACCGACTATCCTTGCGGAATCCGCTTGAATTGACGCGGCGGTTATGCTATGATGAAAATAAGCTATTAGATGAAAACAGTTAGGTGATCGCCGAATAATACATTTTCCGTATTTGATGTCATTGCGAGGGAGCTTGCGACCGTGGCAATCCCACAAAGAGGGACTGAACGTTTCTCTTACTTCAAACATTATTAATGATAAGGGGATTGCTGCAGCCTGCCGTTTCACGGCACCTCTCTTAACGAGAGGCTTCGGGCTTCGCAATGACACTTTTACTGTAATGTCGATTTGATCGGTGTTTATTGTTAGTTGATAGATATTTTTATACACAAGATGTAGGATTACATATGGAAAATATGATTTATGCAGAGAATCTGCGCAAGGAATTTAAAAAAATCATCAAGGAACCCGGCGTAAAGGGAGCGGTCAAGTCGCTGTTCAAGCCGAAAAAGGAGATCGTCACCGCGGTGGACGATATTTCCTTTACCGTGCCGAAAGGAGAGATCCTCGGCTTTATCGGTCCCAACGGCGCGGGTAAGAGCACGGTCATCAAGATGCTGACCGGCATCCTCATGCCTACCTCGGGCATGTGCCGCATCAACGGACAGATCCCGCAGAAGGACAGAAAGAACTATGTGTGCGAGATCGGCGTCGTGTTCGGTCAGCGCACGCAGCTCTGGTGGGATCTGGCGCTCAGAGAGACCTACGCTGTTTTAAAGGAGATCTATCAGGTCCCCGACGAGCAGTATCATCAGCGGATGGCTTTTTTGAACGAGGTGCTGGAGCTGGACGACTTCATCACCAGCCCCGTGCGCACCCTGTCGCTCGGACAGCGGATGCGCGCCGATATCGCCGCCTCGCTGCTCCATTCGCCGAAGGTGCTGTTCCTCGACGAGCCGACCATCGGTCTGGACGTCGTCGTCAAGGAGAATATCCGCAACGCGATCCGCAAGATCAACGAGGAGGAGGGGACGACCGTTATCCTCACCACCCACGACCTCGCCGATATCGAATTCCTCTGTGAGCGCATCGTGATGATCGACAGGGGCAAAAAGGTTTTTGACGGCAGTCTGTCCGGATTGAAGCATAATTTCGGCGACGTACGCACGCTCACGTTCGAGTTGGTGAACGCGCCCGACTTCAAGCTGCTCGATTATCACCGCCGTTTTCATCTGACAGAGGACGAGATCGGCGCTGAGCGCGACGGCAGTACGGTGAAGGTGCGCTTTGATACCGCCGAAGTGAGCGTCGAGGACGTCGTCTCCTATACGCTGTCGACCGTCCATGTCAAGGATCTGAATATCAAGGACGTCGAGATCGAAGAGATCATCAAGCGCCTGTACCGCCGCGAGGTGAGCCTATGAGCAGGATCAAGCGATTTTTCCGCACCTATCGTCCGTTCACGAGAGCGGGCATGCAGGAGATGGTCGCCTACCGCGCGAACTTCTTCTGCTTTCTGATCGGCGAGATACTGTCCGCTTTCATCATGTACTTTGTGTGGAAGGCGGTCTTTCTCAGCTCCGACAGCGAGACCTTCATGGGCTTTACCATGGAGGATATGGCGGTGTATCTGTTCATCACCTTCCTGACCGGTTACCTGACCTACTCCGACGGCGCGTTCGCGGTAGGGGAGGAGATCATTGAAGGTTCGATCGCCATGCGCATGATCCGTCCCTGCTCCTTTGAGATGAGCTTTCTGTTCCATGAGCTCGGCAATCGCCTCATTTCGGCGGCGATGATCTTTGTCCCGATGGTCGCCGGTGTGGAAATCTACCGTTATGCGGTCAGCGGAGAGATCCGTTTTCAGATCGGCTGCTTCCTATTATATATAGTGAGTTTGCTGCTCGCGTACATGATCTCCTTCTATTTTAATGTGTGTTACGGCTTTATGGCGTTTTTCTTCAAGAACCTGTGGGGGACGACGCTGATCAAAGAAACGCTTGTCAGCTTCCTGTCCGGTGCGATCGTTCCGCTGGCGTTCCTGCCCTCGTGACTGGCTGCCGTATTGAATATCCTGCCGTTCGCGTCGCTGTCGTATACGCCCGTGATGATCTATATGGGGATGTATTCGACCCCGCAGATCCTGTGGTGCTTTGCCTTGCAGCTTTTCTGGCTGATCGTGATGTTCGGTTTGACAAAGCTGATCTGGCGCAGCGCGGTCAAGCATTTAGCGATACAGGGAGGCTGAGAATATGCGCAGATATATACGCCTCCACCGCATCTTTATCGCCCAATACCTGAAAAAGCTGATGGAATACAAGGTCGATTTCCTGCTCGGGGCGATCGGTCTGCTGATCACGCAGGCGTTCCAGATCCTGTTCATCGGCATCATCTTCAGTCAAATCCCCGCTCTGATCGGCTACACCTTTCCGCAGATATTATTTATCTACGGCTTTTCACTGATCGCGAAGTCGCTCGATCATCTGTTTACCGATAACCTTTGGATGGTCGGCTACCGCATCGTCCGCAAGGGAGAATTCGATAAATACCTCACCCGTCCGATCAATACGCTGTATCATGTGATCGCAGAGAATTTCTGCGTGGACGCGTTCGGCGAGATGCTGACCTGCGCGCTGCTGCTCGGCTGTTCCATCCCGCAGCTTGAGTTGCCGTTCCACTGGTATACCATCCCGCTGGCGCTGGTCGTCACGGTGTTTGCGACGCTGATCTATACCTCGCTGAAGATCATGACCTCCGCAATCTCGTTCTGGACAAAATCGAGCGGTCACATCACCCATATGCTGTATATGGCGAACGACTTCGCAAAATATCCCGTTTCCATTTACCATAAGGCGGTGCAGGTGATCATCACCTACGTGATCCCCTTTGCCTTTACCGCTTATTACCCGGCGAGCTATTTTTTGACCGGCGAGAATCCGCTGTTCTGCATCGGCGGAACGGTGATCGCCGGTACGGTGATGTTCGCGCTCGCGCTGTTTGTATGGAACAGAGGGCTGAAAGCCTATGAGAGCGCGGGATCGTAAGACAGATGCGCCGTTTTCGGTAATCGGTAGGGGACGGCGGTTCCCGACGTCCCGAGTATGACGGGCGTTACTGTTGTCGAAAGCGCCGGATAGGACACAAACCTACCTGCCATGCGGGACGTCGACAAGCGCCGTCCCCTACAAGATTTCACTGATCACTCATCGCTCATTATAGGTGTATCATATGAAAAATCCGTTTCTTTCCGTATCGGAAACCGACCGAACAGAATACTTATCCGCTCGCTGTTCGCTCAACCGCGCCGTGCTTGCGAAGCTCCCGATTTACGGGATCGAGGACGGGATCGAGGGGATGACCTTCAAGGAGATCTTTTCGACCCCCGCTATCGTCGCCGGGATCCGCCGCGCGTCAAAGCGCTACGGCGTCGATCTGAGCGATAAGCCCGACTATCTGCTGCCGCAGCTGCTGGACAGGTCGCTCGTTTCAGATAACGCGCGTTATCGTCAGATGGGGGAGACGGTCGTCAAAAAATTCGGCAGCCGCCTCGGTCTGATCCTGCTGACCCTGAAAACGGGCTTGCAGGAGAACCGCGCCGCGCGCGACGACTGGGACGACGCGTGCTGGGAGTTCTGGAGCGCTCTTGACACCGTGATTTTTACGGGCGGTCTGGCAAGCTCCATGCTCGGCAGACGCTTTAAAGAGCATATCCTGACGATCTTTGACACGGCGCGGGTGAAGCCTTACCATATCATGCTGTTCGACAACGGCACCTATATCGGTGTGATGGGCGTCGCCCAGCGGCTGATGGCGGACGATACCGTGTCGCTGGTGATGGATTTCGGTCACACCGGCGTCAAGCGGGCGGTCATCAAAAAAGCGGGAGGGGAGATCGCGGAGTTTTCTCCGCAGGAGAGTCTGCCCTCTCTGCATATGCAGAGCCGTTTTGACAGTGAGGATGAAAAGCGTCGGGAGGCGATCGCTCTCCACCGCTATATCGTCACGACGATCGCCAAATCCTATCGCATCGGACTGAACGACGCGCCCTTGAGCAATACGGTGCTGATCAGCATCGCGAATTACACCCATAACGGTATGCTGAACAGTGTGCGCGGCGGTTACGCAAAGCTCTGCGTGATCGGTTCGGATTACGCGAGAGTGCTGGAGGACGATCTGTCCGGCGAGCTTCACCGGGATATCAAAGTCCGTCTGGTGCATGACAGCACCGCTTCGGCGCTGTACTTTTCAGGCGTCGACAATTCCGTGTGCATCACGCTCGGAACGGGCTTCGGCGTCGGGTTCCCGGATATCAGGCTGAACTGACGGCGAGCAGGGGTTCGGGCCGATCGTTTCGAGTTGTTAGTTTTGAGTTGACAGATCGTGCATTGTGACAATAATCATTCTGTCAACTGAAAACTCGAAACTAAAACTCCGCCAACTCTCAACCACCATCTGCCCGCCGTAATTTTGTGCAAATAAAGAATTGCATTGTCACAATTAACAAAAAAATGACAAAAAGATTGTGAAAAAAATCATCGTGAAATCTTGTTTTTTTCATTTATTTATTTTTGCAGTTATGCTATAATGATTGTAATTGGAATAGTATGCTGTTCCATAGTACGTATTTTTTTATTAAGGAGAGGATTACATGAAAATTCGTAGGATTATCTCCGTAGTTCTGACTGTGCTGATGCTGATGTCAGTCTTCACCGTAGCGGCTTCCGCCGCTGAGGCTGATCTGGCTGAGTCCGGCTACGCCAACCAGACCTATCTTGAGAACTACGCCACTAAGGCGGCTGCGGCAAACGATCTCGGCGCTACTTATACGCCGACCGCCACTACCTTTAAGGTATGGGCTCCCGAAGCTTCCTCCGTGCAGGTAAAAATGTTTACCACCGGTACCGACGCTGAGTCGGGCGCTGCCGTTCTCGGCACCTCCGCCATGACTTATGACAGCACCACCGGTATCTGGTCGCTCACCAAAACCGGCGACTTAAAAAACACCTACTACACCTATCTCGTGACCCGCAGCGGCGTTGTCAGCGAGACTGTTGACCCCTATGCCAAGGGCGTCGGCGCGAACGGCGACCGTTCCATGGTCGTCGATCTCGACTCCACAGACCCTGTCGGCTGGGATCAGGACAGCCATGTGCTGTTCAATAACCCCGGTGAAGCGGTCGTATGGGAGATCCATGTCCGCGATTTCTCCATCGACGTTTCCTCCGGCGTATCTGAAGCCAACCGCGGTAAGTACCTCGCGTTCACCGAGGGCAACACTACCGTTAACAACGGCGGCGCCGTCGCTTCCTGCGTAGACTATCTCGTAGAGCATAACGTCAACTGCGTACAGCTCATGCCGATCGAGGACTTTGCCTCCATCGACGAGACCGACAACCAGATCAAGCGCAACTGGGGTTACGATCCCAAGAACTATAACGTTCCCGAAGGTTCCTACTCCTCCGATCCTTACGACGGCAATGTTCGTATCAAGGAATTCAAGATGCTGGTCCAGGCGCTGCATGACCGCGGTATCTCCGTTGTCATGGACGTTGTTTACAACCACACCTTCGTCCGCGAGGGTTCTCCCTTCTCCAAGACCGTTCCGAAATACTTCTATCGTATGTCCAATATGAACAGCAACACCTACCACAACGGTTCCGGTCTGGGCAACGTACTGTCCTCCGAAAAGGCGATGACCCGTAAGTACATCCAGGATTCTCTGCTTTATTGGACTAACGAGTATCATATCGACGGTTTCCGCTTCGACCTGATGGGCTGCTTCGACACCACATCCGTCAAGGCTTGGCGTTCCGCGCTGGATCAGATCAGCCCCAAGATCCTGATGTACGGCGAGCCCTGGGCGGGCGGCTCCGATAACGGTATCTCCTCCACTCAGGCAGTCGGCAAGACGACTCTGAGCCAGCTGACCAGAGTCGGCGGCTTCAACGAGGGCTACTCCGACGGCTTAAAGGGCAGCCATGAGACCGCTACCGGTACCGGCTTCCTCAACGGCGGCGCTGCTACCGAGGTGCTGAAGGCTGCGGGCGGTACATCCTCCGAGATGACCGGCGCAAAGCCCGAGCAGCTGATCAACTACACCGACAACCACGATAACTTCACGCTCTTTGATAAGATCCTTGCCGCGAACAAGACCTCCGGCTTCAAGACGGCAAAGGACGATCCCACACTGTATAACACCAACAAGAATATCGTCAATAATCCCAGCGCTCAGGTTCTCGGTCAGATGAAGGTCGCGCTGACCTCCGCTCTGACCACACAGGGCATTCCGTTCACCGTAGCGGGTACTGAGTTCTGCCGCACCAAGTACGGCGATCAGAACTCCTATCGTTCTCCCGACAACATGAACGCGATCGACTGGAGCCGCGCGAATACCTATCAGGAAATCGCCAACTACTATGCGGGTCTTGTCGCGATCCGTAAGGCTTGCTCCGCGTTCGGCGACACCACCGCTCAGAATGTTTCCACTATCTCCGGCGCTACCGCATGGCAGATCACTAACAACAAGTCCGGCGAATGGAACAAAGTCATCGTCGCGCTGAACAACTCCTCTTCCGCGAAGAGCATCAGCCTGTCCGGTTCATGGAATGTTGTTGCCAACGGCACCAAGGCGGGTACAACCTCTCTGGCCACCGCTTCCGGTTCCTACAGCATCCCCGCTTGGAGCGGCGTCGTATTGGTTGATTCCGCATCCTTCGGCAACTACACCCAGCCCGCTCTGGGCACCTCTGAGCTTACCGTAGAGCATTATACCCGTGACAGCGAGTCCGGTTCTTATTCCAAGGTTAAGACTGAAAACTTTGAGTACAAAGAAGGTCAGACATGGCGTGCTTCTCAGGATAATTCGATCCTGTTCGACCATCAACTGACCAAAACCGAGTCTTCCGCTGCCGGCAACGCTACATTCGGCACGGTTACTGCTAATCAGAATATCACTGTTAAGTATTATTACACCAGAACCATCGGCTCCGGCGTTTTGACTGTCAACTTTATCGATAAAGCTACCGGCGGACAGGCGAAGGCTCCGATGAAGTATCGTCTGAAGAACGGCGACAAGTTCTCCATCCCCGCGACCCGTGTACAGGGCTATCAGCTCGATACTTCCAAGATCCCGGGTAAAACCGTAGATACTTTCGATTCCGCCAATCCCCCGACCTTTAACTTCTATTACAACAAGCTCCCGTATACCAGCACCAAGGTGCATTATTATAATTCCAAGGGCTGGTCGTGGGTCAACTGCTACGCTTATGACGATCAGGGCAACGAGGCTCTCGGCGCGTGGGCGAATCAGGGCAAACGCGACAAGAGCGCGATGAAGGACGATCCCAATGAGTCTGATTCCAAGTGGCTCGTAGTCGACGTTCCCACCGCGGCATGCTACGTCATGTTCCACAACACCAACGCGAACGCGCAGGTTCCCGATCAGGGAGAACCCGGCTACGAGGTCGCCGGTGAAGCGTGGATCAGGGATAACGTCACCAGCTTCAACTGCACCATCATCACCTCCCATATCGATCTTGCTACCGGTGAGAAGGTTTCCGCTGACGTGACCAATTCCTATACCAATGTTCGTTCCAACCAGACCTACACGACGACTCCCGATACCTCTCTTGGCCGCGAATACATCACGCCCGCTCTGGCTTCCGGCTTCTATCAGCCCGGCGTCCTCAACGTCGTTTATCTCTACACCGGCGAGGTGCAGCACAGCGATAAGCTCAAGTACGGCGACGTCGATCTCGATACCTATGTCACCATTATGGATGCTACCTATCTGCAGAGAGCGCTGGCGCATTTAGTCGCTCTGAATGACGATCAGCAGACGGTTGCCGATGTTGACGCGAATGACGCGGTCGGCTCTACCGACGTCACCTATATCCAGCGCTACCTCGCTGAGATGAAGGTCAAGGGCAACCGCACCGGTCAGATCGTCGGTGCAACTCCCGTAGGTGAGCATACTTATGAAGAGTTTGCGAATGCGTACAATGCGCTGAACACCCTGTTCGCGAAATACACGCCCGCTTCCAAGTATGCTTCCGAGCCCGGATATCAGCAGGCACAGGCGGCTCTGAGCACCTACGCTGCGATCGCGTTGGATCCTTCCGCCGATCCCGATGATATCGACGCCGGCTACAACGCCTGCACTGCGGCATATGCGGCTCTGAGCGCTGTTCCGATCCAGGGCGGCGATGATGAAAAACGCGAATCCTTCCTGCTGACCGATAACTTCGGTTGGGGCAGCGCGTATGTATACGCGTGGGATGCTGACGGCAACAAGATCAACGGCGAGTGGCCCGGCGCCTCTCAGGCTGAGACCCAGACCAACGAATACGGCCAGACCCAGTTTGTCTGCCATATCCCCGAAGGCGCTGTCGGCGTTATCCTGAATAACGGCAGCGGCGCTCAGACGGAAGATATCACCGACTTCACTTATGACGGTTACTGGATGGACGGCACCCAGAACGACCTCGGTCACTATAAGGTCACCGGCTGGAGAAACGGTGAAGGCGGTGACGATCCCATTCCCGATCCCGATCCCGATCCCAGTTACTTCCTTCTGACCGATAACTTCGGTTGGGGCAGCGCGTATGTATACGCGTGGGATGCTGACGGCAACGCGATCAGCGGCGAGTGGCCCGGCAACGCGCAGGCTGAAACGATCACCAACGATTTCGGCCAGACGCAGTTTAAATGCTATGTGCCCGCCGGCGCTGTCGGTATCTGTGTGAACAACGGCAACGGCGCTCAGACGGAGGATATCACCGACTTCAGCCATGCAGGCTATTGGATGGACGGTACTCTGAATGATCAAGGTCATTACACAGTTACTGCTTGGGATTGATCGACTGACGTCCTTTCACAATTGAATTCGCTTTGACTAAGGGAGCAGGCTTCGGTCTGCTCCCGATTTTTTATCATGCGGGATTAAGAGCTTGACTTGAAATATCCTTCTTTTTATGGTATACTAATCTCTAATTAAAAGGATCAGCGACGTATTATACTGATTTCTAATAAAAGGGTTTAATCAGGTGTTAGCGGAAAATTTCGCAGAGCGAGGCGGAAAAGTTATGCAGAATTTTATGCAATAGATCGCCAAGCATTTTAGTTAGAGTTTTGTATTACGATAGTATAAATATCATTTATCATGGAGGTTCCTATGAAATATGACTTTGATAACGGCGTGCTGACGGTCTATATGCGCGACCGCATCGATTCCGAGAATGCAAGACATGTAGAGAAAGAAGTCTTTGACTGTGTCAACAGCCATTCGCCCGATGTATTGATCGCCGATGCGGAAAACCTCATCTATATCAGCAGCGCGGGCTTGAGGATCATCCTCAAGCTGATCAAGACCGTGCCCGACTTCCGCATGATCAATGTGTGTTCCGACGTCTACGAGATATTGGAGATGACGGGATTCTCCGAACTGATCACGGTGGAGAAAGCGTACAGGATCTTTGATGTTTCGAACTGTGAGATCATAGGGGAGGGCGCGAACGGTAAGATCTACCGTGTCGCGAACGATCTGATCCTCAAAGTCTATAAAGACGCCGACTCTCTGGAGGATATCAAGCGCGAGCGTGAATTGTCCCGCACCGCGTTCATCCTCGGCATCCCGACGGCGATCCCATTCGACGTGGTGAAGGTCGGCAACACCTACGGCTCCGTATTTGAACTGCTCAACGCGAAGAGCTTCGCGGAGCTGCTTCGCGACGACAGCTCCAAGGTCGATTTTGTCGCCGAGGAGACCGTAAAGCTCGCCAAGACGCTCCATTCTACCAAGGCGCCCGATCATCTGCCTCTCCAGAGCGATGTAGCGCGCGAATGGCTCGCCGAAGCAAAGTCTGCGTTCAGCGACGATGTGTATCAAAAGATCAAGACTCTGATCGGATCCATCCCCGAGACCGGTACCATGCTCCACGGCGATCTGCATATCAAGAACATCATGATGCAGGGCGACGAGGCGCTGTTGATCGATATGGACACGCTCTGCACCGGTCATCCGATCTATGAGCTGGCGTTCATCTATAACGCCTACGAGGGCTTCGGTCTGTGTGATAAGAGCATCTTCAAAAGCTTTCTGATGGTCGACGCCGACGTTGTCGCGAGATTGCTGCACCGTATTTTTGCGCTGTATCTGGATACCGACGACGAGAGCGTGATCGCCGATGTGAAGGAAAAGGCTTCTGTGATCGGCTTGCTCCGCGTTCTGCGCCGCGTGATCCGTATCGGTGAGCAGGATACGCCTTCGGGCAGCGAATTGATCGAGGCTTGCAGGAGCCGCATCATCTGCGCGACCGAGCATTTAGATACGCTGACCTTTTAATTAAGTATTTGGAAATAATATGAAACCTATCAACAAATTCCGTTCGAGCTTTGCCGTTAATATCACCGTATCCATGGTGATCCTGCTGCTGGTGTTCGGTCTGATCGTTTCGGTGATTGGTTATATCAGCTTTACCCAGTCGTTCAAAAGCGAGTATGCGGATACGACCTATCATATGGCGGATACGGCTGCGACGCTGGTCAACGGCGATGAGATCGACAGCTATCTGCAGAACGGCGGCGACAGCGAGAGCTATCGGCAAACGGCGCGATATCTCGATAGTTACTGCCGGAAAATGGACGTCACCCTGATCTATGTGATCAAGGTGGATACCTCCGATTACGGCAGATTCACGTCGATATTCAACGCGGTCGGAACCGACTCCGGCTACACGCCGTGGGAATTGGGCTATCAGCGCGAAACCACCAATGAGGAATATGCGAATACCTACCGCGATCTGTATGAGGGCAAGATCGCATACGGTACGGTCTACCGTGTCAATGATCTGCGCGGTAAGACGCCTCACATCACGACCCTTGTGCCTGTCAAGGATTCCGCCGGAGAGGTCGTTTCCATCCTGTGCATCCAGCGACCGATGGAGGCGCTGACAAACGGCAGACGTCCCTATCTGGTGACGATCGCTTTTTCTACGATCATCCTGATGCTGCTTGCCGCTATTGTATCGAGCGCATATATCCGCCGCCATTTTGTTTCCCCCATCCGCAGGATCATCGATGAGGCGCATCGCTTTGCGACAGAGCATGTCGCGGGCGAAAAGCTCGGAAAAGATATCAGCCGCATCGAAGATATTTCCGATCTGGCGGGTTCTATCGATCTGATGGAAGAGGATATGCTGACATACATTGCCGAGCTGACCGATGTAACCGCGGAAAAGGAGCGTATCGGAACGGAGCTGATGCTGGCTTCTGCGATCCAGTCCGGCTCGATCCCGCATACCTTCCCTGCTTTTCCCGACCGGAATGATTTCGATATCTTCGCGACCATGCAGCCCGCCAAGGCGGTCGGCGGCGATCTGTATGATTTCTTCCTGATAGATGACGACCATCTTGCGCTCACGATCGGCGACGTTGCCGGAAAGGGCGTTCCCGCCGCGCTGTTTATGATGGTCACCAACATTCTTATCAACGAGCACACCAAATCCGAGATCTCGCCTGCCGACGCCCTCAGCCTGATCAACGACCGTATCTGCGATCACAATCCGATGGAAATGTTTGTGTCGGTTTGGCTGGGCGTATTGGAGCTGTCTACCGGAAAGCTCATCTGCGCCAACGCCGGTCATGAAACGCCTGCTATCATGCGGCGCAACAGTGAATTCAAGCTGTATAAGTCCAAGCACGGTCTGGTGTTAGGCGCTTTCAAGGGCGTACGCTATCAGAATACCGAGATCCGCCTTGAGCCGGGCGATAAGCTGTTCCTGTATACGGACGGCATTCCTGAGGCGACGGATCGATACAACTGCATGTTTACGCTTGAAAACATGCTGATTTCGCTGAATATGAACAAAAACAAAAGTCCTCAGTGTATCATTGAGGGGATCGAAAGGAGCGTTGCCGAATTTATCGGTGAAGAACCGCCTTTCGATGATCTGACAGCAGTTTGTCTGGAATTGAAAGAAACCGGAGTTCAAAAAATGGTGATAGACGCAACACGTGAAAACCTTTCATTAGTCAATCGGATGATAGAAGAATATTTGGCGGACAAAAACTGTTCCTTCAAAACACGTACCCAAATCGAACTTGCCGTAGAAGAGATCTATGTCAATATAGCGAGCTACGCGTATCCGAACGGGGGAGGAAAAGCCGAGATTATCCTTGAGAAGAACCCCGGGCAGTTTGTGATGGTATTCAAGGACAAGGGGATCCCCTATAATCCGCTGGAAAAGCCCGATCCCGATACGACCCTCAGCGCGGAGAAACGAAATATCGGAGGACTCGGTATTTTTCTTGTCAAGAAAAATATGGACGAAGTGACCTATGAGCACAAGGACGGTTACAATATCCTCACGATCAAGAAAAACCTCGCATGATCCCGAACGAACCGATAAGAAGGCAGAGCCTCCGCGTGCTGCGGAGGCTCTCTTGCATGACGATTACTTTTTCTTTTTAAAGCAGCGGGTATCGAAGCTCGGATTGAACGCGTAGAAGTTTTTGCTGTTAAGCTGATCTGTCAGCAGCCTGAGATTCTCGCCGAATCGCTGATAATGAACGACCTCTCTGGCTCTGAGGAAGCGGATCGGATCGATGACGTCCGGGTCGTCGCAGAATCGCAGGATGTTGTCATACGTCGTTCGCGCTTTCTGTTCGGCAGCGAGTGATTCATGAAGATCGGTGATCGGATCGCCCTTGCTCGCGACGGAGAACGCGTCGAACGGTACGCCTGCCGCCGAAACGGGATATACTCCGGTGGTGTGATCGACAAAGTAGGCGTCGAAGCCCGCTTTTTTGATATCCTCCTCGCTGAGATTCCTGGTCAGCTGATAGACGATCGCGCCGATCATCTCAAGATGATTCAGCTCTTCCGTACCGATATCGGTCAGCGTTGCTTTCAGCTCAGGCAGCGGCATCGCGAATCGCTGAGAAAGATAGCGCAGCGAAGCGCCCAGCTCACCGTCGGGACCACCGTACTGTGTGATGATGATCTTTGCCAGGGCGGGATTGGAATTCTTGATTTTCACCGGGTATTGCAATTGCTTTTCGTATACAAACATCTCTTAACCCTCCGTATCCCACGGCCACGGGTCTTTGACCCAGCTCCATGTGTTGACGCCGCCGTCTCTTTTGGTCAGCGGACCGAATCTGTCTTCGTATTCTTTGACAAGCGGTTTCAGTTGGTCGACATATTCCTCGCGCTTTTGCAGCATCGCCTTATCGCCCGGATGGGTGTCGAGGAAAAGGTCGATGTCGGTGATCGCGAATTTACAGGTGCCGATCTTCCTGAGAAGCATATCTCTCTCAGTCATTGTCCGTCCCTCCGCATTTGCTGCCGCAGAACGGTTTGTGGAGCGCTTTGAATAAGGTGCCGTTCTCATAGCCGAGCACCGCCTTGCACATTTCGGGCGAGTAGGGCTGGAAGGGCACATACGCCATCGTTTCCGTGACGTCCTTGGGAAGCGGCGTGACGCCGTATCCCTCCATTACCGTTTTCATATCCATGGATCGATTCTCCTTGTATCGTGTTGTTGCAGCCGTCTGAATCGGTTTTCTGTCAGACTGCGCTACAATACATACTATGAAGAATAACGGCAAATGCGATTAATGATTGATTATCGGTCGTCGTTGTGATAAAATAACCGAGGGTGGTGTGTAAAATGATGATTGATTCACATGTTCATATCGGTACGACGATGGAGTTCGATCTGCGTCCCGAATATGTATTGTATTCCATGGAACGCTACGGGATCGGTTTTTCGCTGGTTTCCAATATCGAGGCGGCTGAGGTCGATCATAACGGAAAGCCGATCGCCGTACAGACGTCACAGAACGACGCGTTCAAAAAGACATTGGAATTCGCAGCAAAGTATCCGGACAAGATCGGCGTACTGCCTTGGATGAAGCTCCGTACGGAAAAGCCCGACGCTGAGTTCGTCCGCTTGATCGAAGAAAACCGTTCGTTGATTTACGGTATCAAGCTGCATCCCTTCCATTCGCGCGTCGCGCCCGACGATCCGTCCGTCGAGGCGGTGTATGAGATCGCGCAAGCGTATCATTTGCCGATCGTATCCCATACCGGAGGCTGTGAAGAGGCGCGCTCCGTCCGTTTGTACAATGCCGCCAAAGCACATCCCGCTATCGCTTTTGTAATGGCGCATATGGATCTCGGCACCGATAACAGGGAAGCGATAACCCTGCTCGGAGAGGCGGATAACCTTTACGGCGATACGACATGGGTGTCGGTCAAATCGACGCTGGACGCGATCGGTCGATGGGGGAGCGGTAAGATCCTGTTCGGCTCCGATAATCCGATCGACGGTCCCGACACCTATCTGCATAACAGAAGCGGCGACCGCTCGCTGTATCAGCAGTACTTCAACGAATTCCGCGCGATGATCAGCCCCGAGGATTACGACAATATCATGTACCGGAATGCCGCGAGGCTGTTTAAGATCCCATCGGATCCGAAACAGTCGCCGCAAGCGGCTGCGGCACTTTGATAGCTTGGATTATTATTTTGAAAAGGAAAAGACAGCAATGTTCAGACGAATCACCGAAAACGATTGGGAGCTTTACCGCAAGTACGTTGACGCGTTTTATCACACCGACGCGGTCAACGCTCCCGTTCCCGTTGAAAATTATCGCGTTACCTTTGACGAGATGCTCCGCTCCGACGCATACGTCAAGGGATATATCTTTGAATATGAGGGCACGCCCTGCGGCTTCACCTTATTGTCGAAAACCTTCTCTCAGGAGGCGGGCGGCTGTTCCGTCACTATCGAAGAGATCTATCTTGAAGAAGAGTTCCGGGGAAAGGGGCTGGCGACCGCTTTCTTTGAATGGCTGAAAGCACAGCCGAATATCATGCGGCTCAGGATCGAGGTCGAAGATGACAACGAAGGCGCAAAGCGGCTGTATGAGCGCATGGGCTTTGAGCTGCTGCCGTACCTGCAAATGGTCATCGACAGGCAGCGACAGCCATAAAAAGACATCGATACGATGCTGTATTCGGTTTAACAGATTATTCATATTTATTTCAAAAATCCTTTATTTTTGTTTCAAACGCTTTTCACATAATAGGGATATGATATGGGTGTACGAAAGAACAAGGGTACAAAACAGAAACACTGAGCACAGCAGGAGGTAAATACTATGTCTGATTATCCTTTTGAAAACTTCAATAACAGCACGCCGGAAGACAACGCTTCCGCAGCTGAGCCTGAGAGTGAGCAGAGCGCTTCTCCCGAATCCGATTATGAAAATATCTACGCGAACAGCGCCGATTACAAAGAAGCGGAACAGACGGGACACGTCAAAGCGTCCGACGAGAACCCTTATCTGAATACGGATAATGCTTCTCAGCAAGGGGGCGCGTCCGCTCCGGAGTCGTCCCGGGCGACAAATGATTACGAAGACGGCTTTTATCATCAGCGCTTTTCATCACAAACCGGTTCTCATGTGAACTATACCCGTCCTTCAGCGGGTTATGTGGATCCGCAGACGTCACAGCCCGATCCCGCGCGCTATACGGCGACCGCCGCGCCCCGCGCCTCTCAGCCGTACGAGACCCGCATTTCCTCGAGCGATCCGAAGCCCCGCAGGAGAAAGAAAAAAGGCGTCAGGATGACGAAAGGCGGTATCGCGCTTCTGTTGGTCGTATGCGTTCTTCTCGCGGGCGCGGCAGGCTTCGGCGGCAGTATCCTTGCCGCAAAGCTGAATCAGCCTCAGCTTGAAGAGACCGACAGCAACACCATGGTGATTCACAAGGTCGATACCGAGGCGAAGGTTGCCGGTACCGAGGCGCTGGTCGATAAGACGACCGCCGAGATCACTGCAGAAGTCGCAGATACGGTAGTTGAGATCACGACTGAGGTCATGCAGACCAGCTCCTTCTACGGTCAGTATATCGCGCAGGGCGCAGGCTCCGGCGTGATCATCAGCAATGACGGCTATATTCTCACCAATAACCATGTGATCGACGGCGCTTCCTCTATCAAGGTGACGACCCGCGGCGGCGACAGCTATGACGCAAAGCTGATCGGTACCGACGCAAAGGTGGATATCGCGGTGCTGAAGATCGAAGCGACCGACTTGCCCACCGCCGTATTCGGCGATTCCGATAAGCTGACGGTCGGCTCCAAGGCGGTCATCATCGGCAACCCGCTCGGAACTCTTGGCGGCTCCGTGACCGAGGGTATCATCTCGGCGCTTGACCGTTCCATCGTCATCGACGACAAGACCATGCACCTGATGCAGACCGACGCGGCGATCAACCCCGGCAACTCCGGCGGCGGCATGTTCAACGGTCAGGGAGAACTCGCGGGCATCGTTGTCGCGAAGTCCTCCTCCGAGGAGATCGATAACATCGGCTTTGTCATCCCGATCAACAACGTGCTGGATATCCTCGGCGACCTCAAGGACTACGGTTATGTCCGCGGCAGAGCCGATACCGGTATGACCTTTATCGACCTGTCAAACCAGATGTACGCCTATTATTACTACGGAAATAATTCCGCCGGCGTGTATATCAGCTCCGTTGAAAACGGCTCCAACGCCGCGCAGGCGGGTTTCAAGCAGGGCGACCGCGTGATCTCCGTCGACGGTAAAGAGATCTCCGAGGCAAGCGAGATCGAATCCTTGATTTCAGAAAAATCAGCGGGAGATACCGTGACCTTTGATCTCGAGCGCGGCGGCAGCAAGGGTACGCTGGAGCTGACGCTGCAGGAGGACGTTCCCGACGCGGTGAACAGCGGCAACAGCAGCAGCAATTCCGACAACGGCAACTCTTTCGGCAACGGCGACGGTCAGACTCCTCAGAGACCCGATCCGTTCGGCGGCCTGTTCGGCTGATCAATTGAAGCTGATTAATTGAATATGACTATATGTTTAAAGGGGCTGCGAAGGCAGCCCCTTTCGCTATATATAGAAAAGCTCCCCTGCCAACGACAATAGCAGGGGAGAGATCATTGACGATCAGTCGTCTTCTTTTTGCAGCGCCTTTAAGATCATGTTCGCGCACATGTAGACGTTGCCGCCGCCGAGGGTGATGACGAGGTCGTCCTCTTCTGCGTGCTCGACGATGTACTTCGTGATATCCTCAAAGGTATCGATGCATACGCTGCCGGGCACCTTTGCGCCGAGATCGGTGTTGTAGATGTTGTAGGTGTTGGTCTCGCGGACAGGTAAAATCTCCGAAATGATCGCGACGTCGGGGATGCTCAGCGCCTTGGCAAAGTCGTCCAGCAGCAGAGCGGTGCGGGAGAAGGTGTGCGGCTGGAACACTGCCCATACCTTCCTGAAGCCCATCTCCATCGCAGAGCTGAGGGTAGCGGTCAGCTCGGTGGGATGATGCGCGAAGTCGTCCGCTACGGTGACGCCGCCGGGTGCGCCGAGGATCTCAAAGCGTCTGTGAACGCCGGTGAACTTGCCGAGGTTCTCCGCGATCTGCGCGGGAGAGGCGCCCAGATAATGCGCGGTGGCAGCCGCCGCAAGGGCGTTGTAGATATTATGTCTGCCGGGAACCATCAGGTCGATCTCACAGAGCTTTTCGCCCTTATACATCAGGTCAAAGGTTTTATACGCGCCTTTGACGTCGCGCAGATTCGCGGCATAGTAATCGTTGGTTTTTCTGAAACCGAAGGTGATCATCGGGATCGTGACGTCCTCGATCGCGTCAAGGATGTTCTCGTCGTCGCCGTTGTAGACGATCAGCCCCGTGGTCAGGTGGCAGAATTTATTGAAGCTCTTTTTGATGTTGTCGAGCGTCTTGAAGTAGTCAAGGTGATCGGCGTCGATGTTGGTGATGACGGAGATATACGGCGTCAATTCAAGGAAGGTATCGACGTATTCGCACGCCTCACATACGATGATATCGCTGTGACCGACGTAGCTGTTGCCGCCTAAAAACGGCAGCTTGCCGCCGATGATCGCGGAGGGATCAAAGCCGGAGCCGATCAGCGTCTGGCTGAGCATCGCGGTAGTTGAGGTCTTGCCGTGGGTGCCTGCAACGGCGATGGAACGCTTGTAGCGGCGGGTGACGATACCGAGCATCACGCTGCGCTCGATGGCGGGGATACCCTTTTCCTCAGCTGCGACAAGCTCGGGATTGTCCTTTTTGACCGCTGCGGTATAGACGATCAGCTCGGCGCCTTCGATATTCTCCGCCTTATGTCCCATGTGTACGGGGATGCCGTAGCTGCGGATGCGGTCGAGGGTCTCGCTCTCGTTCGCGTCGGAGCCGGTCAGCTCAAAGCCCTCGCTGTGCAGGATCTCCGCCAGCGGACACATGCCGGAGCCGCCGATGCCGATGAAATGGATTCGTTTGATATGATCTAAAAGATGATCCTTGTTCATAGTTTACCCCTCAATTATGATATATGTCATTCCTTATTTTATGTATCATCGCGCAACAGGTTCAAATTCCCTAATACGCTACTCTATATCATACCACTTCAGGAAAAAAAGTGCAATAGTGAAAACAAATAGTAAATCATATTTCACAATCGGAAAAATAACAAATTTGACTATTGTATAATGGATTCATAAGGTTCCCTTAAGATTGATTGCCGATCCATTCGGCGATATAGTAACGGCGTCATTGCGAAGCCCGAAGCCGCTCTTTCAGGAGCGGTGTCTCGAAGATGCAGGCTGCGTCAATCCCCTTGTCGGAGTTGCCGGCTGCAGTGAGTGAAAGCTTCATTCCCTCTTTGTGGGATTGCCACGGTCGCAAGCTCCCTCGCAATGACAGCGAATTATCAAGGTGTATTATGTACCGTAAAAACGAAATCATCGAACTGAATATCACTTCGCTGACCTCTGACGGCGACGGCGTCGGCAGGGCGGGGGAGATGGTCTTTTTCGTCCCGAATACCGCTGTCGGCGATACCGTCCGCGCTAAAGTGCTCAAGGTAAAGAAGAACGTCGTCTATGCCCGCGCTCAAGAGATCGTCACGCCCTCGCCTGATCGGATCGAAACCGATTGCCCCGTATCCTTTTCCTGCGGCGGCTGTGTGTACCGCCATATCTCCTATGAAGCGGAGTGCCGCGCCAAGCGGCAGAAGGTCGTTGACGCGGTCACGCGTATCGGTAAGCTGGACGCCTCCTTGGTCAAAGATATCATTCCCTCAGAGAATATTGACGGCTATCGCAACAAGGCGATGATCCCCGTCGGATTGAACCGCGACGGCGAGGTCGTGATGGGTTACTATGCCCGTCACAGTCACCATATCATGCACTGCCTGTCCTGTCGGCTCTCGCCGCCCGTATTCAACGAGATCATCGAGGATGTTTACGCGTTCCTAAAGCACCGTCCCTCGCTCGTCTATACGCCGCAGAACCGAAAGGGTATCCGTCATATCTATCTGCGTTATGCCGAAACGACGGGCGACGTGATGTTCTGTATCATCGCGGGCAGCCGTCATTTTGATGGGGAAGAGGCATTGTATAATTCTTTAATAGAAAAATATCCATCAATCAAAAGCATCGTCCTTAACGTCAACGCCGAGGACACCAACGTGATCCTCGGAAGGCATTCGTATACCGTTTACGGCAGCGATACGATCGCTGATACGCTGTGCGGTCTGCGCTTTGAGATCGCGCCCGAGGCGTTCTACCAGATCAACCGCTCTCAGGCGGAGCGCCTGTATGAAAAGGCGAAGGAGTATGCGCGTTTGAGCGGCAAAGAGACCCTGATCGATCTCTACTGCGGCGCAGGCACCATCGGTCTGAGCATGGCGGATCGATGCAAGCGCCTGATCGGCGTAGAGATCGTCCCCGAGGCGATCGAGAACGCCAAGCGCAGCGCGGAGCAGAACGGTATCAAAAACGCGCGCTTTCTCTGCGGCGACGCGGCTAAGGCGGCGGAGCAATTGCGTAAGGAGGGTATCCGTCCCGACGTTATCGTCGTTGACCCGCCGCGCAAGGGTCTGACGCCGGAGCTGATCGATACTATTGTACAGATGAAGCCCGACAGAGTCGTCTATGTTTCGTGCGATCCCGCTACATTGGCAAGGGATCTGAAGCTGTTCACCGAGCAGGATTATTCCGTAAAAGAAATAACTGCCTATGACCTCTTCCCGCGCACCGGTCATGTGGAGAGCGTGGTTATGATGTCAAGAGTTGGGAGGTAGTTTTATGGAGCCGATTGTTTTTATCATTCTCTTTGTAGCCTGTGTCCCACTTGTTTTATTGATAATATTTGTACCTGTAATTAAAGATAAAAAAGCACGGAACGGTGTTACGAATTACGATACTTTTTCAAAGAACTATTCTTTTGTTTTAGATTGTAGCAAAGAGAAAGCTATTGAATTATTGTTACAAAAGAGTGTTGCCGATACTCTCAATTATTCATTTGATCAAAATTCGATGATAATTCAATTTGAACACTTAAACGCGATTATTGAGTATCAACTTATGTTTTATACTTTTGAAAACAGAACTTTTTTAAAGGTAACGCGAATACAAATGATACATGACAAGAGCAATATTCCGTTTATGATCAATCGCTTTTTTATAGAAAAATGTGGCGCTGAGCCCGTGGATTACCAATGTTTTAGGAGTTTAGAAAGCTCGGTAAATGAATAGGGCGGCTCTTACGAACCGCCTTAAATATTACTATATAATTGATTGTATATCTCTTCTGCTATAGAGGAATCGTCTGACCTCCATAACATCGTCGATGACTACATAGAACACCGCGTAGTTATTGATGTTGATTCGGTAATATGGATGTTTGCGCTCTCTTTTGGATTGGGTCGGCTGAAAGCTCAACGGGTTATCTAACCGTTTGATAATAGCCTGCTCCGTCAGATCAATGAGTTTGAGCGCGGCTGTAGGGTTTTGCAAATCATTGGATATATAATCGACGACCTCCGCCATATCTTCATAAAAGAGAGGCAGATATCTCAGCTGAAATTTGATATCATCCATTGACTCGACCTCTCAGCTTTGAAAAAACATCCTCGTGAGTCATGCGCTTGGCGGTATTCTCTGCCTGATAGTCCGCTTCGTCCAATTTCATTTCCAGCGCGTCTTTCAACTTGGAATACTGTTCGATACTCATCACGACCATCGAGCCGTACCCGTTTTTGGTCAGATAAACTTCTTCTCCGCTGAGGACGAGTTGTTCGATCTCGGGGTATTTGTTTCTTAAATCCGATACGGGTCTGATATTCAGCATAGTATTTCACCTCGCTATTATTTTATCTTTATTTTATCATAATATTATCAAAGTGTCAAGAGTGGAGGGCGAATCGGCGACTTATTACCGATGGACATATTCCCGTGCTCAGGCAAATGGGGTAGACCTTACTCCAAGAACTGCCTTGCGGTGATGACATCTTTTTCATTGCCTCGACCCACTGCGAGAGCGTATGCCGGATGACACGTTGTCAAGGACAATTATAAATCCGTAACAGAATTATAATCCAACGCCATACAAAGAAATTTTACATAAAAACACGTCACAGATGTTTGTGCTGCCAAATCTGTGACGTGTTTTTTGCGTTTTTTTGATCACGTTGTAAATGATACCCAATTCGGTGACTGCGGATAATGATGTTATTCCGGTATGTTATCGCTTCCTTTTGATCGTACCCTCATAGTGATTGTATATGCCGTTTTTTCCGTTCACAAGCCTGAGAATGAATATCCTCAGAATCCCGATCACCGCTCTGAACGACATTGTCCTGAGGATATACCGGCGGGTTTTGCTGTCCGATTGTTTCATCGCATAAATGCAAGTATGCGCAAAACGATCCCATAATAATCTTTTTAACTTTTTTTGATGATAGATTTTGTATTTTTTGTTCGCCTTGATGATCTGCCTGATCCACTCTTTCATTTTGACGCTGTATCCGGTAAACAAATACAGAAATTTGAAGTGGTAGGGAATGATGTCTTCCGTTAATGTGAGATGCAGCGGATCGAGCTGCTGTTGAATGATCCGATAGGCGCAGCGGCATTGTTCTTCGTATTTCGCGGAAGAGATCGCTTCGCCGTGGTTGCGGTATTTCATCAGATACTTCTGAACATTGGTGATCTTCGCGTATTCCGAGCATGTTACCCACATACGATAATCCTGCGCGTATCGGTAATCTTCGTCATATGTGATATCATACTGTAAAAGCAGTTTTCTGTTAAACATGGCGCCGGGGTGGAATACCGTGGGATTGTTGCTGAACAGTAAGCAGATCTTATAATAATCCATATCCGGGATCAGGGTGTTGAAATCCGAAAGAGAGGTCACTTCACCCTTATCGTCGATGAACTCAACACAGGTACCGCATACGATCGTATCCGGATTCTCTTTCAAAAAGGCTGCCTGTTCCGCAAAACGCTCAGGGTAACATACGTCGTCGGAATCCATGCGTGCGATGAACTCGCCGCGGCAGAGCGCAAGCCCGATATTCAGCGAGCGCGCCAGTCCCATGTTTTGTTCGTTGGTGATCAGCCTGATCCTCGGATCGGAATAGGATTCGATAAAGGCGGGCGAGTCATCGGTCGATCCGTCGTCGATGATGATGAATTCAAAGTCGGTGTACGTTTGCGCCAGTACGCTGTCGATCGCCTCTTTTAAATACGGAACAGGCGTATTGAAGTTGCTCATCAAGACGGAGATAAGCCCCTTTTCCATCGGTGTTGTTTTGGGTATCATTTGTTTTCCTCCCCCGCTTGGATGACGTTCTCCGTAATCATACTGCCATTCAGTATAGTACAAATCAGCCGGGATTTCCATTATCAATTTAGATAAATATTTCGGAAAGAATTGATTGTTTATGTACGCGGATGTTGGAATTGAGGGTTTTCTCCCGTATATACAGTGATAAAAATTTTGTTGAAACAGCATAATATTGTACGAAAATTTTGTTATTCTTTCCAATAATTCTTAAACAGAAAAACATCTGCCTCGTAATGTGGTAAAATAATAAACAAAGTATCGGCGATAACAGTTATCGACAGTATCGGTCTGTTGGGCTGTTATCGCCTTTTCCACTGACCGGAAAAGAATGATTCTGATATTCTTTCCGCGGAAGTCGGCAAAACGGAGGAACATGGTTTTGGTTAGTGTCATTATACCTGTTTTCAATGTAGAAAAGTATTTAGCCAAGTGTATTGACAGTGTTCTGGCACAGACATACAAGGATCTTGATATTATTCTTGTTGACGACGGCTCCACAGACTCCAGCGCGGAGATCTGTAGACGATATGTTGAAAAAGATAAGAGAATAAGATTGTTCCATACCCGCAACGGCGGGCTTTCCGCTGCGAGAGGTCTGGCGTTAGATAATCTTCTGCCTCAAAGCGAGTGGATCGCCTTTATCGACAGCGATGACTATATCGAACCCGAAATGATCGGAAATCTGTTGAGAGACGGCGGCGGTTCATGTATTATCGAATGCGGGATCGTCAATGAGTATAAAAACAAGCAGGTCGTTGAATCGCCGAAGGCGGGAACATATGCCACACAAGAGGCTTTTGTGATGCTTCTGAACGGCAAGATCCGGAATTACGCATGGGATAAACTATATCGCAGGGAGCTGTTTCAGCATATCCATTTTCCTTTGGGAAGAAATTATGAGGATGTGTCGGTGCAGCATTATCTCGTAGCGGCAAGTAAAAGCGTGACGATCGTAGACGGGGACTATTATCATTATTTGCGAAGAACCGGTTCTATCACAGGTCAGCATAGGCTGAAGACCCTTTTTGATAGATGGATCGCCTATTTTGAAAGATATGAGTACTGCATGGGTATCTCGTATCTGGCTCGGGATGAGGCGACCCGGACTATCCTTTTGCGGGCTCTGTCCGGCTGTGCAGAAGCCATTTGGGAATGGTATTATCATAATCCGAAAGAGGAGAGAGCGCGCGTGAAACCGCTTCTTCGCGGTATTTCGCGCTTTTATCGCAAGCATATGCCCTTGTTCGGCTTTTCGGGTATGAGCGCCGGAGAACGATTCATAGGAGTCCTGATCCGTTCCGACAGCAGAGCTTCTTTGATGACGGCGTATTGTGTCTTTCATCTGTATATGAAGTTGTTTCATAAAAATAAAGATGATTTGTCTCAGCTTTTTGATTGATCTTGATTGATCGTCGGATCGGTGCCGGACAACAACGGGTTCTGCTTCGGTCGGTATTGTTTGATTTCCGTTAGGGTGACTGTAATAATCAAAACCACGGTTCGGATTATTACGGTCACCCTAAAATCATTCGTCATGAAACGGGATGAATACTTTTGTCAGAACAGAAAACGGTCTTGAATTCTACCGAAATTAGACGAAGATGGTATTCACAAATCCGAAAAAAGATGTTATACTCAGGTCGTCAGGAGGGGTGAAGGTGAACGATTATTCATTCGGCAGCTTTCTGTATGAGAAAAGAAAGCAAAGCGGATATACACAAAGCGAATTGGGCGAGATGCTTGGCGTAACGGGCAAAGCTGTTTCAAAATGGGAAAACGGAACCGCAAAACCGACTACGCAGGCAATCAGAAAGATAGCGGCTCTTTGGGGCGTTTCGATCGATGAATTGCTGACGATGAGGGAGGAGCCAAAGATGAATATAACAAAAATCGTGATCACGGGAGGACCCTGCGCGGGAAAAACGACCGGCATGAGTTGGATCCAGAACGCATTTACCGAACGCGGCTATATGGTGCTGTTTGTGCCGGAGACGGCGACCGAGCTGATCACAGGCGGCGTCGCTCCGTGGACTTGCGCTTCTGACGAGGATTTTCAAAGATGTTTATTGCGATTACAGATGGAAAAGGAAAAAGTGTTCCTTGAAGCGGCAAAAACCATGGATGCGGAAAAGATCCTGATCGTATGTGACAGGGGCGCTTTGGATAACAAGGCATACATGACGCAAGCGGAATTCATCCGTACGCTCAGCAGCTTCGGAGCAAATGAAGTCGAGCTGCGCGATGAATACGACGCGGTATTTCATTTGGTGACTGCCGCAAAGGGCGCTGAAGAATTCTATACGACAGCCAATAACGCCGCGCGGACGGAATCCATAGAAGAGGCGGCAGCCCTTGACGATCAATTGATCAACGCATGGACAGGACATCCTCATTTCAGGATCATAGACAACAGAACGGATTTTGAAGGAAAAATGAAACGCCTGATCACGGAGATAGCGTCTTTCCTCGGCGAACCGGAGCCGTTTGAGATCGAGAGAAAGTATCTGATCGAATACCCTGATATCAAGCGGCTTGAGACTTTGCCGAATTGTGAAAAGGTCGAGATCATCCAGACCTATCTGATTTCCGGTCAAGATGAAGAGGTGAGGATCCGTCAGCGCGGGGTTAACGGACATTATATCTATTTTGAAACGCGCAAAAAGAAGATCAGCGAGCTGAAACGGGTCGAAGTGGAACGTCGGCTGACCAAGGATCAATACCTGCAAAGATTGATGGACGCCGACACGGACCGCCGACCGATCCGTAAAGACCGCTACTGCCTGTCGGACGGCAGTCAATACTTTGAGATCGATGTTTATCCGTTTTGGAATGATAAAGCGATCATGGAAATAGAACTGTCAAACGCAGAAGAAGAGATCCGCTTTCCGAAAATGATCATGGTGATCCGTGAGGTTACGGATGACGATCAGTATAAGAATTCTTCATTGGCAAGGATAACGAAGGAATAAAGGACGTTTTATAAACCGATCCGGAAAAATGATCGGACGACGATTCATAGATCGAAAAGGAGGATCATAGATGAGCTTTTTTAAAAAGCTGTTTAAAAAGGACGCCCGGCAGAAAGCGCCTGAACAGGACGACCTGTCCGCGACTCTGCCGACGGACGTCGGCGAATTGATTGACCGGCAGAAGCAGCGTTATCAAATGCTGGCAAATGGCAAAAGCCCGGGCGAGCCGCTTTCGGAAGAGTACCTGCTCGGTATATTTGCGAAATGGTTTGCTCCGCACAAGGATTTTTATTCCGTACCCGGCAGCGAAAAAAGCAGCGCGTATTTTCATACGCTGAACGCTGCGAGAGACGAGATGATCGCGGATCAGGCGCTGTTTCATGAAGCGACGAAATGGACGGCTGATCAGCTTGCCGATCTGGTCAATCATCCGAAGCCGGCTATTACCGGTATGATGATATGCGGACTGGTTTTTCAGTTGGGCAACTTTGCGGTGATCAAGGACGCGGTATATTGTGTCGATTTTTCGACAAGGGTTCCTCATTGCATCGCGCTTTATCTGCTGCTGATCGCGCAGGAACTGCCTGAAAGCAAAAGAACGATGATCCTCGACGCGGGAGACGGAGTGAATAAACGACCGTTATCCGAGGCGCTGGATACGATAAGCGTTTGTGATCCCTCATGGAAATACCAGATCTTTTAACCGATATGGTCGGCGGTTGTGATTCGATTATCGAATGAATACGGGCGGTCGTTCGATCGCCTGTTTTTTTGTCCGCTCATGCCGCTGTGCGGCAACGAGCGGCGATGTGAAGGTCGAGCAGAAATCGCTTTCTTGTAGACAAACGGCAAGATGATTGGTATAATAATCATTGATTCGACTGGATGAGGTGAGAGGATGGCGCGTATCATTATCAACGGCGATGATTTCGGGATGAACGAAAGGTGTTCCCGCGCGATCGCAGAGGCTTTCCGAAAGGGATTGATCACCGATACGACCGCTATGATGAACGGTGAATGGATCGATGAGGCGCTGGAGCTGGCGCGCGAAAACGGATTTGACGACAGGATCGGCATACATCTGAATCTGACGGAGGGCAAACCGCTGACGGAAAAGATTTGTCGTTTTTCCGACTTTGTGGCGGACGGATCGTTCAACAAACAAGCCATGAAGCTGAACCGTGAGCTGACAGCCGCAGAAGAAGAGGCGGTTTATGCGGAACTTGCGGAGCAGATACGGCGGTTGGAGAAGGCGGGTATCGTGATCACCCACGCCGATTCACATCATTACGTCCACAATTCACTGTATCTCTTGCCGGTCGTCAAGCGTGTCTGCAAAGACCGGGGGATCGCTAAACTCAGACTGCGCAGAGATCTCTGCGCGCTTGACGCGGTCAAGGCTTTTGATACTGCAGTCTATAACGTCTCTTTGCGTGAATCGGGCTTTATCACGACGGAGCATTTCGGCAGACCGGAGGATATTGCGGGACGCGATATCCCCGACGGCGCCGAACTGTTGGTTCATCCCGATTATGACAGGGACGGTATCCTGATCGACCGAAGAGGCATAGCGGACGGTTATCCTGTCGGTGACGCTTTGCCCGATTTCGGCAGTCATAACGACGCAGAGCTGATCGACTATTCTCTATGGCAGTAATATGACGACGACCCCGGACAGAATGTTGTTCGGGGTCGGTTTTTATGGTATTCTGTGATAATCGATATAGACAAACGATGAGATAATTGTTATAATCAAAACAGATTTGCCGATTAACCTGATATTCGTATGACGTCGGACGACAAAGGAGAATCATCATGACAGAAGAATTAAGGCTCAGCCGTTATAAAGGTTGTCTGCTGGGCGGCGCTGTCGGCGACGCTTTAGGCTATCCTGTTGAATTTTTAGGAGAGACGTCCATCTTTTATCAATACACAGAGCAGGGGATCAGAGAATTGAGTGAAGCGGGGAATCCCGCGCGTATTTCCGACGATACCCAGATGACCCTGTTCGCGGCGGAGGGCATCATGATGGGCGACGTCCGTACAGCCTATCTGGAGTGGCTCGGTACGCAGGGCGATACGTCGCATATGGATACAAAGCATCCGAAAACCCGCCTTTTCAGGGAGCCCCGCCTTCACGCGATGCGCGCTCCGGGCAATACCTGCATGTCCGCCTTGATAAGGGGAGGCGGAAGCATGAAGGAGCCTTTGAATCACAGCAAGGGATGCGGAACCGTGATGCGTGCCGCTCCGTCGGGTCTGGCGTGCGGAGTCGCCGGTGAAAAAGGCGACGCCGCGGTGTACCGCAATGCTGTTTCTGACGCCGCGATCACGCACGGTTCTCCGATGGCTTGGTGCAGCGCCAACGCTTTGGCGCAGATGGTGCATGAGATCATCCGGAACCGTCCCGAAAGAGATTACCGCCTGGAAGACGTTGTCACCATGAAGAAGATCACAGCGGGCCCCGCGCTGACGGCGGTTGCCGATGAAGCCGCAGAAAAACTGGAGCTTGCCGTCAGCTTGGCGCTTGATCCTTCGGTCGGCGATCTGGACGGCATCCATATGCTCGGCGAGGGCTGGGTAGCGGACGAAGCGCTGTATATCGCGGTATTCTGCGCGGTGCGGTATCAGGACGACTTTGCCGCTGCGATCCGTGCCGCGGTCAATCACAGGGGCGACAGCGACTCCACCGGAGCCGTATGCGGCAATCTGCTCGGCGCGTGGCTGGGCGAGAAAGCCGTCAGAGAGGCGTATGACCTGAATGATCTGGAGCTGGCGGATGTGATCGAGGATACCGCCGAAAGGCTTTATCGCTTTGCCGCCGAACAAAACCGGCCGCGTCATGAGGAAGGGATATGAAAGTATCGGTTTTAGCGGAGAATACCTCCTGCAGTCCGTCCTTCGGCTGTGAGCATGGGCTGTCGTTACATATTGAAATCAATGGGCATCGTATCCTGTTTGATATGGGTCAGACGACGCTTTTTGCCGATCATGCGGAGAAGCTCGGCGTCGATCTGTCGCGTGTCGATCATGCCGTGCTGTCCCATGGTCATTACGATCACGGGGGCGGATTGAGACGCTTTTTGCAGCTGAACGATCATGCGCCCGTTTATCTGAGCCGCTTTGCCTTTGAGCCGCATTATAACGGTGAAGGGAAATACATCGGTCTGGATACCGATTTGATGAAGTCGGACAGGTTTGTTTTTATCGGTGAAGAATACGAGATCACAGAGGGGATCGCGCTGTACTCCTGCAACGACAGAAAAAAAGTCCAAAGGATCGACTGCGCGGGTCTTTCCGCGGAGCGGGACGGCAGAAGGATCCCTGAGGATTTTCGCCATGAGCAGTATCTTCTTATTTCTGAAAACAAAAAAAGAATACTGGTCAGCGGATGCTCGCACAAGGGGATCGTCAATATCATGAATTGGTTTCATCCCGATGTACTGATCGGCGGTTTTCACTTGATGAAAATGCCCATGGGAAATCCGCTGGCAGACCTCGCGCGGGAACTGGACGCTTTTGATACCGCGTATTATACCTGTCACTGTACGGGAGCCGGGCAGTATGCTTATATGAAGCCGTATATGAAAAACCTGCATTATCTGTCCGCGGGACAGACGATTGTCATATAGGGAGAAAAAATGAAACAGGAAGATTTATTGTTTTACGGAGAATTTGCGCCGAAGCTGCAGGAGATCGAGGAGCTGCTGATGCGCGAGATACAGGCGATGCTTGACAGCATCAGCACCGATCCCGAGACCGCGCCGGCGGAGCATATCAAGTGCCGCGTCAAGGGCGCCGAAAGTCTGAAGGAGAAGCTCAGGAGGAACGGCTTGCCTGAAACGGCGAGGGCGGGACTGGAGAACCTGTCCGACCTTGTCGGCGCGCGCGTCATCACGCATTTTATCGGCGATATCTACGCGGTTTTGGAGCTGATCCGGCTGAATAAGAGCTGGCGTGTTGTCGCCGTAAAGGACTATATCGCCAATATGAAGCCTAACGGATATCGCAGCCTGCATGTCCTGCTGAACGTCCCGTTCGGCGTGGGCGGTATCCCCGATATCAATGTGGAGATACAGCTGCGCACCATCGCGATGGATTGCTGGGCGAGTCTGGAGCATCAGCTCAAATACAAGAAAAGCATCAAGAACACCGCCTTGATCGTCGATGAGCTCAAGCGCTGTGCCGACGAGATGGCTTCCACGGATCTGTCCATGCAGACCATACGCGATCTGATACAGAGAGGATAAGGGGATCAATGATGAAGGTATTATACGCAGAGGACGAGCGGCAGCTGTCGGTCGCCGTCACCGAGATATTGAAGATGGAGGGCTTTGAGGTCACCGCCGTTTATGACGGCCAGGAGGCTCTTGACGTTTTGGAAAAGAGTTTCTTTGACGTGGTGATCCTCGATATCATGATGCCGAAAAAGGACGGTATCGAGGTGCTGGAGACCATGCGGAAAAACGGCAACTTCACCAGCGTGCTGATGCTGACCGCCAAGGCGACGGTGGATGACCGCATTACGGGACTGTCGACGGGCGCCGACGATTATCTTGCCAAGCCCTTTGCCATGAAGGAGCTGATCGCGCGCCTGAATTCGCTGATCCGCCGCAGCAGCTCTTACCGCCATACAACGGTCAAATATCGGAATATCGAGCTTGATACCAATACCTGTGAGCTGAGATCGGATAAGGGCAGCCTGCGGCTGAACAATCCCGAGGCGGAGCTTCTGGCGTTCCTGATCCATCATGCCGGTGCTTCCTATACAGCCGAACAGATCAACGAGCTTGTATGGGAAGGAAAGGAAAGCCCTGAGAAGGCAGAACTGTATCTGTTCTATCTGAAGAATAAGCTCAGACAGATCCGTTCAGCCGTGAATGTGCGTATCGAAAACGATACCTACGCTTTGTGTGAGGAAGAGTCATGAAGAAACTGCGCAAAAAGATCGTATTCGGCGTATTCTTATCCGCTACGGTCGTTTTCGTTCTGACGATCGTTTTGGTGTCGGTCTCGCTGAACGTGCAGATCACCCGCCGCGCCGATAACATGACAAAGCTGATGGAGGAGAACAACGGTATTCCTCCCGCCAAAAACGAATTTGAGAGAATGGATGACGAACTGGGGATCCGTATCGCCGACTATAACGAGGAATCGCCCTACCGCCTGCGCTTTTTCACTGTGTTTTATGATAAAGACGGTTATTTGTCCAGCGACGTCACGCATATCGCGGCGATCGATGAAAATACCGCCGTCGAGATGGCGGATATCGTTAAGAGCAGTTCCAAACCGACGGGGAATTATGAAAACTACCGTTATCGTATCAGCGAGAACGGCGATATGGTCATATTTGTCGATTATTCCTATGAGTATCAGGCGACAGAATGGCTGACGCTGCTGCTCGCTCTGATCGCACTGGGGTTCATTGTGATGATCACCGTGGTGTTCTATTTTCTTTCCAAGCGGATCGTCAAGCCGTTTGAAGAGAATGCGCGTATGCAAAAGCAGTTTATCACCGACGCCAGTCATGAACTGAAAACGCCGCTCGCGATCATATCCGCCAACGCGGAGGTGCTCGCCTATAAGACGGGTGAGAATGAGTGGATCGATAATATCACCGCTCAGGTCGACCGTGTCAGCGGTCTGGTCAATGAGCTGCTGACCCTCAACCGTCTCGAAGAGGTGGAGGAGATCACGGATATCGAGCCTGTTGATCTCAGCGCTCTGGTGACGGATACGGCGTCGTCCTTTGACGAAGTGTTCCGAAGCAAAAATGTCGGAAGAGTCGATGATATCGCGTGCGGTGTGTTCCTGAACGGCAACAAGGCTCAGCTCGAGCGACTGATCTCCGTTTTGTTGGAAAACGCTTCTAAGTACGTTACGGAAAACGGGGATGTAGCGATTAAGCTCAGGAAGGATACGAGATATACGACGCTTCATATCTTCAACAGTTGCGAGATCGATAAAGAAGTTGATTACAGCCACTTGTTCGATCGCTTTTACCGTCCCGATTCATCCCGCGCGTCTTCGACGGGCGGTCACGGCATCGGCTTGTCTATCGCCAAGCGGATCGTTACGCTGCATAACGGAACGATCGAAGCGGTACCTTCCGAAGACGGTTTGAGCATCAACGTGAAGCTGTCCAATAAGCTCAAAATGAGCAAGCAGAAAAGGTGAGTGGATGGAAATAAGAATCAGACGATTGGAAAGCAATATGATCACGATCGGTACCGGTATCATCGCTTTCGGTTTTTGGTCGTTTATCAAATTTGTGTTGACCTTTTTTATCATGGGGTCGGAGTATGTAGGCATCACCGATGATCAATACCGCACCTTTTTGATGATCTTTGTGTGGGCGTTTGCCGCGTTAAGCGCTCTGGTATATCTGTGGATCGGACTGTCCGCAAGAGCGGAGGGGAAAGGAAAGCACAAATCTGTTTTGTATTTGATCATGCTGGGCGTGATCATCCTGTTCAGTTCCGTTGTGATCGTTTTAGAGATCTTGTCGCTGACGTCCTTGACCAAGCTGGATGAAATGATCGTAACGCTGATCATTGATGTGACGCGGATGGTATTCCTCGTTGAGCTGATGATCTATTCGATCACCCTCAGAATCCTCAGAAAACGGCAGAGAGCGGGGGAGGGGAGCAAAGCATGAATTCGGATTTTCATTATTACGCGACCTATTGCGCCGCGATCCTCGCCGGTTATTCGCATGAAGAGGCGCAGGATATCGCGTACAGCGATCAATTGGTGGATTTTTGTACCCGTACGCTGCTTATCAAGCTGAAAGGCCCCGCATCTGCGGCGACGACTCAGCTTCAGCTTGAACTGATGGACGCGCGTACCGGCAGGATCGGTCTGCAGGATATCACGCGAATCTGGTCCTCGTTCCATTTTCTGCCTTATGATCTGCAGGCACAACCGCCGAAACGCTGTTTCAGACGTTACAAACAAAAGTATCGGCTGATCTGCAAGCCGAACGGCGAGCTTCTCGTTCCTACCGTTGACCTTGCAAAGAATAAATCCCTGCAGGCGGTCGGTCTTGCCATGCATGTGCTGGCGGATACATGGGCGCATCAGAATTTTGCGGGAACGCCTTCGCTGGTGATCAATAACACGAACCGGTATTTTTATGAGTTGTTTGAGGAAGGCGACGGTTACCGTGAAAAGAAGATCAGCTTCCGTCACAGTGTTTCCGCTCCCGACGATCTTTCAAACAGCGTTTATACAAGCAGCTTGTACAGCAACAGCGAGAATTCGATCATGAATCTCGGTCACGGAAGAGCGGGCCATCTGCCGGATTACAGCTTTATCCGCTACAAATACCTGCCCGCATGGGGCGACTATGAAGAGATCGTCAAAGATAACCCCTCGGATTATTGGCATGCCTTCATTCAAATGATCTATGCGATGAAGTATCTGCGCGGTGAGTATGAGAGCTTCGAGCCGCATCGCTATGATGCGCAGGCTGCCGAGCCGTATCGTGATGAGATCGAACGGATCATCAGAACGCGTCAGACGGATGCGTCGGAGGATTGGAAGGCGCTGGGTAAAAAGCTGTCCGGAGCTGAACCGGAACCGTTTGATATCGATCGGTATCAGGATGAATACAGCAAAGCGCCGAAGGATGAAAAGGACGACACCTTTATCGGCAGGTTCATTCTTGCCGCTTTGGCGCAAAAAAGTATGGTGACGAACCGTATTTATCAGTCCGGAAGCAAGCTCGCGGGGTATTCGATCGATTACAGCGCGAAAGGCTTTAAAGGCATAAAGGATTTTAAAATGCTGATCAAAAACGCTGCGGGAGGGAAGAAGTCATGAGTTTGTTTCAACACATCAAGAGCTTTGTGACAGGCTTGTTTCTGATTGCGGTCGCGGTCGTTTTCTTTCTGATCCCCCGGAACGCCTATGACACTATTTACATCATCATCAGTTTGATCGTGCTGGTGTACGGTCTCCGCCTGTTATGGTTCTATTTCACGATGGCGCGTCATATGGTGGGCGGAAAGATCACGCTGTATCAGGCGATCATCGTGCTGGACGCGGCATTGTTCACGATGACGATCGCCAAGATGTCCGACTACATCGTGCTGGCTTACCTGCTCGGTGTATACGCGTTTGCCGGCGTGATCGATATTCTCAGAGCGTTTGAAGCCAAGAAGAACGACTCGCCTGTTTGGAAAAAGAAGATCATGATCGGATTTGCCGAATCGGGGTTTGCGATACTGCTGGTAGTTGTCGCGCTTATCCTGCGGGATATCAATTTCCTTGTCTACGGCTTTGCCGTCAGTTTGGCTTCCTCCGGTATCCTCAGGATCTATGACGCTTTCCGAAAGACGGCGGTCGTCTATATCCAATAATTGTCACCCAAAGAAAATAAGACGCCGTGAAGAGAGAAGACTGCATCTTCTGTTCTTCACGGCGCCTTTTGTTGTGTCCGTTTATATTTTGTGTACAGCTGCTTTACAGGAAAGCGCTCTCAGCCGAAGTATATGCCGAGGTCATTTCTCCGATGGGATAATCGATTTCCAGCATCGCTATTTTGCGCTGTATCAGCGTCGCATCGGTGATGTCGAGCTTTTTGCCTGCAATACATCCTCTCAGTTGGATGAGTCCATCGGGATCATCCGTCAATTGAGCGATCATACGCTGGATGACCGTCACGTCAAAAACCGTGACCCGTCCGTCGCCGTCTGCATCGCCGATAAGATAGCGATACAGATATTCGGCTTTGATGTTATTCTCTTTTGCGTACTGCGCCGCGTAGGAATCTCTTTCACAGCGGATGATCAGCTCGTTGTCATTCTCAAATGCGTTGTCCGCGATGCTTTCGATATTGTCGGACAGATACGCATAGCGCAGTCCGGTGCATTCGCCGAACGCTCGGATTCCGATCGTCTTTACAGAGTCGGGAAGAGCGATCTGTGTCAGAGATGAGCAGTTGTAAAAGCACTGCTCGGGGATAAGATCGATACCGTCCTCGATCGTCAGGACTTCAAGTCCCGTGCATCCTTGGAAAGCGCCGAAAGACAGCGCGACATTTGAGGGAATACTCAGCTCTGTGAGTGAGGAGCAGCCGTAAAAGGCACAATTGCCGATATCTACCAGTCCCGTCGCCTTGTACAGATCCAGGGACGTCATCGATAGGCCGTAGAAGGCGTAATGATCGATGTACACGACCGGCGCACGCAGCAGTTTTTCGGGGATCGTCACATCCGTATTGCTGCCGTCATAATCGTGAATGGTAGCCTCACCGTTTTCGTTGATGTCAAAGGTGAACCCGTTAAGCTCCAGATAGCTGTCGGCGGCATGCGCGACAGCTGATGTGCTGAAAATGAGCAGGATCAGAGAGATACAGATACATATTAATCGTTTCATATGCAAAACCTCGTTAAAGCTCTTCTTCTTCCTCAGGAGGTAAGTCCCAACCTCCTGAGTTGATTTGACTGCTGAAATCCTCCGGGCTCCCCAAAATGACGTCTTTTAAACGAAAATGAACCAAGGTGAGTTCGGGGCAACTATATTCTTTTTTGCTCATATTAACCCCTCCCTTTCTTAGTGTTTTGGGTCAGTCTCCTCAGGGAGCTGAAATGAATTCGGTCATAGAAAAGCCTGCGGCAAGATCCTTTTCAGATTCTGATTTCAGACATACATAGACAGAGTTGCTCAGGGTCACCTGACCGTCTTTGATCATATAAGCGGTCGCTTTCATCAGATAGCGGGAGTTGGAATTGGAATAATCTCTGGTTTCGTTCTCGCCTTCACCGACGATCGTGCAATTGTTCGGGAAACAATGACTCAGCTCGATGCGGTCTTTGTTGGTCAGATTATGGACGTTGATCGGGCTGTACAGCAGACTTCTTGTCTTAACGGCGGATTGACCGGTCTTATTTGTCGTGGTATACGTGGTATTTCCCGCAGAGATCGCTGCTTTCAGCGGTTCGGCGTCAGAGGCGTATCCATAGTCGTTCGAAGGATTGAAGGAGCTTGTCGCCTTAAACTTCGCGCACGCTTCAAAGACGACGCCGCACTGATAGTCCTCGTTGTTCTGGATCGTTTCGCCGTTATCCTCAAAGGCGATCTCGAAGTCGGTGAACAGCAGGTCGGTCGATCCGTTGGCAGGGATCTCGTTATTCTCATCCGTCCAGCGGTTGCGGCTGTAGTCCAGATGCGTCAGCGTGATGGACGCGGACTCCGTCGGCGTTGCGGCGGGCGTTTCCGGGGCGGAAGGGTCAGAAGACGACCAATCACCGGCAATATACTTTGAGTTGTCATGATAGTATTCGGTCAGTATAAGCGTCTGACCGTCCTGAACCGTTTGATCATCGTCTTCCGTATAATTCCAAACATTTGACTCAAATGCTGCGTCCCATACGCCGCCGGTAATATC
>JAFRBD010000082.1 GCA_017405065.1 Ruminococcus sp.
AGGAAGAGACCAGTCTCTTCATTATGCTCGGCGTACTGGTACTGGCTGCAGGCGTGATCTTCTTCGTGCGCAAGACGGAGCGCGCTTACTCGCCTGTGATTAAGTAAATATAACCGTTGGACCCCGCTTCGGCGGGGTCTTTTGTTGTCCAAAGCTCCTTTTCCTCTTACAGTCATTGCAATCAAATTCCCTGCCCGACATTTATTTCTTGCAAAACAATTTGATTTATAGTATAATGATATAAATATGCGAAGGGAGTGATACAGTGGCTCAACAGAAAAAAACGCGCAATGACGAAAAGTCTCAGGCGCGCGCCGAGAGGAGAGCCGAAAAAAAGGCTGAGAACGAGAAGCTGTATCAGGAAGTCATGGCGGAGTATTCCGCAGAAGAAGTGCCTGCCGTTCCCGAAAAGCCGAAAAGCTCCAATAAGCTCCTCAAACGGATCGGCATTGTTCTGTTCGTCATCCTGAACGCCGCGGTCATCTATTTCACCGCGTCGAGTGAGTTTTCCAAAAAGGCGCCTGCTCCCATCCATTTTTCCTTTACCAACATCCTTTTCCTGCTGGGCGGTATCCTCTGTCTGGTCGTCGTCCTCGGCTGTGAAACGGTAAAATATATGCTGATGATGCGTCATTTAGGCGAGAAGGTCAGCTTCCGTCACGCATTTTCAACGGCGGCGCTGGGCAAGTATTACGACTGCATCACGCCCTCGGGCGCCGGCGGTCAGCCCTTCCAGATCTATTATCTGCACAGCAACGGCTACAGCGACGGCGCTGCTTCGGCAATGCCGCTGAGCGGTTTCTTTACCATGCAGTTCGGCTTTGTGATCCTGTGCATCTTTGCGTTTATTTTCGGTAATTGGGCGATTGACGCAACGGGTCAGACCGGCATCAAGATCACCGCTTATTTCGGCGCTGTCGCTTATACGATCGTCCCTGTGATGATCATTATTTCCGGCGTCGCCCCCAAGATCGCCATGCGGATCGTCGCGTTCTTTGTGCGTATCGGCGCCAGACTGCATATCGTGAAAAAGCCGAATCATACGATCATGAAGGCTGTGCGCTATCTCAATAACTACAGCATGAACATCAAGCTGATCACGAAGGACAGGGGATTGCTGATCAAACTGCTGATCCTTTCGACAGTCTTCCAGACGGCGATGTGCAGCATGCCGTTTTTCGCCGTGCGTACCTTTGACGGCAATATGAACTATTTCCAGTCGCTGTTTTTGTGTATCTTTATCCAGGCGGCGATCTCCCTGATCATGACGCCGGGCAATTCCGGCGCCGCCGAGGGCTCGTTCTATCTGGTGTTCAGCTCTCTGAGTACGGCAGGAACCTTCTGGGCGATGCTGATCTGGCGCTTCTTGTGCTACTATTCCTTTATCGTGATCGGTCTGCTGATCTACGGATACAATGCGATCGTAAAACTGCGTGAAAAGCGAAAAGCAAAACAGCTCAACGAAAAAGCGGAGTGAAATACTCCGCTTTCTTATCGATTATCAGGCTCCTTTTCCTCTGTCTGTCATTGCGGGGAGCGTAAGCGGCGCGGCGATCCCGCAAAGAGGAGCACATCCAAGGCTCCCTTCGGTAAAGGGAGCTGTCTGCAAAGCAGACTGAAGAATCGGATCAATTGACCGAGCGTCAGCGAGATACAATCAATAACGAAAGGCAGGCAATCGATGATTGTTCTGACAGGTGAAAATATATGGATCCTAAAAAGATTCGTTCCGCTCAATTTAATGATACCTACTTTCCGATCGTGGACGGCGTTGTCCAAACGGTACATAACTATGCCGAGCTGATGAACCAAACGGGTTACAGCTGTGTGGTGACGCCTCGTCCCATGACGGAATTTGACGACAGCGATAAAAGCTATGAGGTATACCGTACCGGCTCGCTGAAGTTTCCGATCGCGGAGTATTCGATCCCGACGCCTAAGCTCGACGCTAAGGTAAGACGGTTTCTGAGAAACCGCGATCTCGATATCCTTCACGCGCACAGCCCGTTTATGGAGGGAACCTTCGCGTCATCCTACGCCAAAAGGTTAGGGATTCCCTGCGTAGCTACCTTCCACTCCAAATACTATGACGATGTGATCCACATCACCGGATCCAAGGCTATCGCGAAGATCGTCACCGCGAAGATCGTGCGCTTCTACAAGAGCGTGGACAGCGTTTGGGCTTGCTCGGCGGGTACTGCCGATACCCTGCGCAGCTACGGCTATCGCGGCGAGATCACGGTGATGGACAACGGCACCACCTATACGATGCCGTCCAATCCCGACGTGCTGCGTGAGAAGGCGGGAGCCGCCTTCAAGATCCCCGCGGACAAGCATATCATCCTCTTTGTCGGTCACCAGATCTGGCACAAAAACCTCAAGCTGGTGCTGGATACCTTCAAGCTGCTCGATTATCACAGCGACGATTACCGCCTGTTTATCGTCGGCAACGGCTATGACGCCGAGGAGATCCGAAAGTACGCGGACAAGCAGGATTTCAAAGACGGTCATGTCAATTTTGTCGGCAGGATCTCCGACCGTGAGGTGCTGCAGGGCTTATATCTGAGCGCCGATCTGCTCTTTTTCCCCTCGGTATACGACAATTCTCCGCTGGTGGTTCGCGAGGCTGCCTCGATGGGCGTGCCGTCGCTGCTGACAGAAGGCTCCAATGCCGCCGAGGCGATCGAAAAGAATGTTTCCGGCTTTACCGCGGCAGAGAACAAGGTCGCGATGTTCCATGAGATCCTGCATATCTTCGGCACAAAAGGACTGCTCGAAACCGTCAGCGCGGGCGCGCAGAGGGACGTCGCCAAGACGTGGAAGGAGATCGTACCCCTTGTGCAGGAGAAGTACGCCGAAGTGATCGAGAAATATCAGTTCAGGCACAGAAACGACAGATAGCAAAAAGCGATGCAGCATCACGCCGCATCGCTTTTATCCTTTATACCGTCCCCTTCGGCTGATAGCCCGCCTTTGTGACGGCAGCCGCGACAAGCTCGTAGTTGACGGGACTCTCCGTTACCAACTCGACGGTTCCCTTCTCATGCGACGCCTTCACTCTCAGCAGATCGCTGATACCGGCGGTTTGGATCGCTTCTTCAACATGTTTTTCGCACATCGGGCACATCATGCCCTCGACCTTAACAACTGTTGCTATCATTTTCATTTCTCCTTTATCATTATTCTCTGCGGCGGGCGGTAATGCCACAGCCGCTTTTTTATATTTTTGATGTGGCTTGTGCGGGTCGAACAGATTCAGCCGCAAAGCGTTGCTCACGACGCAGAAGCTGCTCAGGCTCATTGCCGCCGCGCCGAACATCGGATTCAGCGTGATACCGAAAATCGGGATCCACAGCCCCGCCGCCAGCGGGATGCCGATGATGTTGTAGATGAATGCCCAGAACAGGTTCTCGTGGATGTTCCGCAGCGTCTGTCGAGACAGGCGGATCGCCGCCGTCAGATCGCTCAGCCGCGAGCCGACCAGCACGATATCCGCCGAGTCGATGGCGATATCCGTTCCCGAGCCGATTGCGATACCCGTGTCTGCGGTCGTTAAAGCGGGAGCGTCGTTGATACCGTCGCCTGCCATCGCGACCTTGCCGTATTGCTTCAGCTCGTTGATGATCTCGCTCTTGCCCGAGGGCAGCACGCCCGCATAGACGCGGTCGACGCCGACGGAGTCTCCGATGGCTTTCGCGGTCTTTTCATTGTCGCCGGTGATCATCACGACGCGCAGCCCCAGCTCTTTCATCTCCGCTATCGCCTCTTTGCTGTCCTCCTTGACGGTGTCCGCCGCGGCGATCACGCCGAGCAGCTTGCCGCCCTTACAGAACAGCATCGGCGTTTTGCCTTCGTTGCTCAAGCGGTCGATTTGATCCTGCATAGCCTGATCGATCGCCGTTTTTTCACAGATAAATTTCACGGAACCGGCGTAAACCTGCTCGCCGCTGACGTCGCCTGTCAGCCCGTGTCCCGCGATGTTTTGGAAGTTCTCGCAGGGCAGGGGAGAGAGGCTTTGCGATTCGGCATAAGCGGTGATCGCATCCGCCAGCGGATGGGAGCTGAGCCTTTCGATACTGCAGGCGATTTGCAGAAGCTCTTTTTCCGATACGCTATTTGCGGGGATGATATCGGTGACCTCCGGCTCGCCTTTGGTGACGGTGCCGGTTTTGTCGAGGGCGATGATCTGCGTCTTGCCTGCGGTCTCCAGCGCCTCGGCGTTCTTGAACAGGATCCCCGCCTTCGCGCCCACGCCGTTGCCCACCATGATGGAAACGGGCGTCGCCAAGCCTAAGGCGCAGGGACAGCTGATCACCAGCACCGAAATGCCCCGCTCGAGCGCCGAGGCGAATTCATTCCCCGACAGCGGTTCGACCAGCAGCCAGATGATAAACGTCACGAGAGCGATCCCCATCACGATCGGCACGAAAACGCCGGACACCTTGTCCGCAACTCGTGCGATCGGCGCTTTGGTCGCGCTTGCCTCATAGACGGTGCGGATGATTTGACTCAGGGTCGTGTCCTCGCCCACGCGGGTCGCGCGACATTTCAGAAAACCGCTCTGGTTGATAGTCGCGCTGCTTACCTTGCTGTCGACCGCTTTATCGACAGGGATGCTCTCGCCCGTCAGCATGCTTTCATCGATCGCGCTTTCACCCTCGATGACGACTCCGTCCACCGGTACGCTCATGCCCGGGCGCAGGATGAAGATATCGCCGATCTGTACATCCTCGATCGGGATTTCGGCTTCTTTCCCGTCCCGCTCGACCACGGCGGTCTCGGGACTTAAGTCCATCAGCGACTGCAGCGCGTCGGTGGTCTTGCCCTTGCTGCGCGCTTCCAAGATCTTGCCCAGCGTGATCAGCACGAGGATCATCGCGGCGGATTCGTAGTACAGCTCATGCAGTATCATCATCGGGCCGTCGCCCTGCGTCATGGGATCCGTGGTCTTGAAGGTCAGGTAAACGCTCCAGATAAAGCTCGCCGCAGAGCCTAAAGCGACAAGTGTATCCATATTCGGCGCGCGGTGGATCAGCCCCTTGAAGCCGCTGATGAAGAAGCGTTTGTTGATCACCATGATCGCGATACACAGCAGCATTTCGGTCAGCGCGATCGCGACGGGGTTATACTGAAAAAACGCGGGCAGGGGGAAGCCCCACATCACGTGCCCCATCGAGAAGTACATCAATATCAGCAGCAGAACGAGCGATATGACGAACCGCTGCACCAGCGGGCGCACTTCATTCGGCTTTTCGATCTTGATTTGATTTTGTTGTTTGGTTCCGGCGTTCTGCGCCTTGGCGGTGTAGCCTGCCTTTTCGACGGCGGTGATGATCGTCTCCGGCGGCGCGCTGCCCTCGACCGTCATCGAGTTGGTCAGCAGACTGACCGAGCAGGAGGTCACGCCGTCCACGCCGTTGACAGCCTTCTCGACCCGCGCCGAGCATGCCGCGCAGCTCATTCCGCCTATATCGTATCTTTCCATAGTTCATCCTTTCGTCTGATTTGTTATTGCGAAGCCCGAAGCCGTCCTCTTTGAGGACGGTGTGCCGAAGGCGCAGGCTGTGGCAATCCCACAAAGAGGGACGATGCATTTCTCTCACATCATACGGTATAAATGACAAGGGGATTACCACGTCGGGCATGTGAAACGCCCTCCTCGTAATGACACAATTTCGATATCCGTTATCCGGACTTATCTCATCAGCTTCCCGATAATATCCATCAATTCGTCAATGTCCGCTTCATCGTTTTTGATGTCTCGTACCACACAGCTTTCGATATGACGGCGCAGCAGCTCGCGGTTAAAGGCGGAGAAAGCCGCTTTTGCCGCCGCGCTCTGGGTGAGGATGTCTACGCAGTACGCGTCGTCCTCTACCATTTGACGGACGCCGCGGATCTGCCCCTCAATGCGCGAAAGCCGGTTGATCAGCTTCTTCTTTTCCTCTTGAGTTCGTTCTGTTTTTTTCTTTGACATACAGTTTTCACACGGCATATTCTATCAGCCCCTGCTAAAGTGATATACCCCCTATGGGTATTTATAGACACATTATATACCCCGTAGGGGTATTTGTCAACCATTTTATTCCCGCGCCCACTTGACTTTTTCTTAAAAATATAGGATAATTTAACCTGTAGTATTATGATGGGAGCATATGGGGAGCTGAGGCTGCCTTTGAGAAAGGGAGCGGTCGCCGTATTGCGGCGGAGGGATTACACAATAATCCCGAGTGAAGCGAACCCCCTTTTATGCTCACTGCAACTGGAGGTATGTTTTATGTCTAATCTCGATTTAACCAAGTACGGTATCACCGGCGTCAGAGAGATCTTCTATAACCCGTCTTACGAACAGCTCTTTGATGCTGAGATGGATCCCTCGCTGACCGGCTTTGACAAAGGTCAGCTCACCGAACTGGACGCCGTTAACGTCATGACCGGTATCTATACCGGTCGTTCGCCCAAAGATAAGTTCATCGTTATGGATGATACTTCCAAGGACACCGTTTGGTGGACCACTCCCGACTATCACAACGAGAACCCTCCCGCCACGCAGCATGCATGGGACGAGTGCAAGAAGCTCGCGATCGAAGAACTCTCCGGCAAGAAGCTCTATGTCGTCGACTGCTTCTGCGGCGCGAACAAGGACACCCGCATGGCGATCCGCTTCATCATGGAGGTCGCATGGCAGGCGCACTTCGTCAAGAATATGTTCATCCAGCCCACCGATGAAGAACTGGCTGTATTTGAACCCGATTTCATCAGCTACAACGCTTCAAAGGCGAAGGTAGAGAATTATCAGGAGCTCGGTCTGAACTCCGAGACCGCCGCGATCTTCAACGTATCTTCCCGCGAGCAGGTCATCCTGAACACCTGGTACGGCGGCGAAATGAAGAAGGGTATGTTCTCTATGATGAACTACTACCTGCCCCTGCAGGGCATCGCTTCCATGCATTGCTCCGCCAACACCGATATGGAAGGCAAGAACACCGCGATCTTCTTCGGCTTGTCCGGCACCGGTAAGACCACTCTTTCCACCGATCCCAAGCGTCTGCTGATCGGCGACGACGAGCACGGCTGGGACGACAACGGCGTCTTTAACTTTGAGGGCGGCTGCTATGCGAAGGTCATCGGTCTGGATAAGGAATCCGAGCCTGACATCTATAACGCCATTCGCCGCAACGCTCTTTTGGAGAATGTTACCGTCGACGAGAACGGCAAGATCGACTTTGACGACAAGAGCGTGACCGAAAATACCCGTGTATCTTATCCGATCGAGCATATCGAAAAGATCGCGAAGAAGGTCAACGGCATCTCCGCAGGTCCCGCTGCCGAGAACGTCATCTTCCTGTCTGCCGACGCGTTCGGCGTACTGCCCCCCGTTTCTATCCTGACGCCCGAGCAGTGCCAGTATTACTTCCTCTCCGGCTTTACCGCTAAGCTGGCGGGCACCGAGCGCGGCATTACCGAGCCGACCCCCACCTTCTCCGCCTGCTTCGGTCAGGCGTTCCTCGAGCTGCATCCCACCAAGTATGCAGAAGAGCTGGTCAAGCGCATGGAGAAGAGCGGCGCGAAGGCTTATCTGGTCAACACCGGCTGGAACGGCACCGGCAAGCGTATCACCATCAAGGATACCCGCGGCATCATCGACGCCATCCTCGGCGGCAACATCAAGACCGCCCCGACCAAGATGATCCCCTACTTCAACTTTGAGGTTCCCACCGAGCTGCCCGGCGTAGATCCCGCTATCCTTGATCCGAGAGATACCTATGCCGATCCCTCCGAATGGGAGGAGAAGGCGAAGGATCTCGCCGCGAGATTTATCAAGAACTTCGAGAAGTACACCTCTAACGACGCCGGCAAGGCGCTCGTAGAGGCGGGTCCGAAGCTTTAATTCCGATATAACTGTCATTGCGAAGCCCCTTGAACACACTTGTTCAAGGGGCTGTGGCAATCCCACAAAAAGGAGCAGATTATTCTGCTATAGGTGAATGACAAATGAAGAGATATCGACTCGTTTTGTTTTTTCTTTTCGTTACCGTATTGACCTTTTTTCTATGCTCATGCGGTATGTTCGGCTTCGAGTGTATGCACTGCCATCAGTACAAATACGAATCGCCGCATCACATCACGGAAAAATCCGTTGATATGGATGTTTGCGACGAATGTTATCAAGATTACAAAGCAGGCAATTGGTCTATCCTGCACTGATATGAAACCCGCCTGTGAGAAAGATCTCACAGGCGGGTTGCTTTGTGTGATATGAGAAATAGACTCCCTTTTTGAGGGATAGCCACGGTTCCTGAACACGCGTGTTTGGAACCTCGCAATGGCAGATGGCGTCTTACAACTCCAGTCCCCAGCACAGCAGCTCGGGCAAATACAGTCCCCAGTATTTATGTAAATGCTTTGTATAGTCATTGGTGGTCGTCATCAAACTGTCGCTCGGATAATCGTGGGCGAGAAGCCAGTTTTCCGCTTCGACGGAATAGGGATACAGTTGCTGCTCGATCGCATCTTTCGGATTGTTGCCGCAGAAGAAGTACATGCGCGGCACTTTGCCGGAAAAGTCCTTTGTGCTGAGGTATTCATCCCATACAGACGCGTCATAGACATTCAGCGAGGGCGACATCACGCCGACATAGTCAAAGACCTCGGCGTATTCTATGTCGATGTAGAATGCCATGAGTCCGCCGCCGGAGGAACCGGTAAATCCGCGAACGGAGTTGACGTTATAATTCGCCTCGACATAGGGGATGACCGTATTTACAGTAAAATCGGCAAACTCTTCACCGCCGCAATCTTCCCTGTATGCTTCGAGTATTTCTTCTTTCGTCATGGTTTCAAGATACTGCGACAACAATTCCTCATCCCATACCGGTTCGCCGATATACGGGCACATCTCGCTGTTGCGGTTGCCTTCCAGACTGGAAATGCCGACGATGATAATGCCGTCGCTGCCGTTGTTCATCATCGAGCGGACGGTTTTGTCACAGCGCCAGTCGTCGTTGGGCAGGGTGCCGAGCATCACCTGTCCGTCGTCCATATAGAGGACGGAATACTGTTTGCTTGTATCATCCGGATCGTAGCCGTCGGGCAGATAGATCCATACGGTTTTTTTCTCGCCTTCGGGATAACCGGGATAATCCATCTTGACGGTTCTGATCTTGCCCGCGTTGTATTGACCGCCGGTATAAACGTCTACGTCATATCTGTCGTTGTTTTTATCCGCGATCATAAAGCCGTAACTGGCTTTGGTAACGGGCGCTTCAATGGTTTTTCTTTTGCCGCTGCTGAAGATGACACGGTCGTATCTGCTGACGTCGACGTCGATGCTGTATTCGTTATAGCCGTCTGCGTTGACGATGGGATCGGTCAGCTCCGCGCCCGGCCATTCCATCCACTCTTCACCGGTGGTTTTGTTAAAAAAGTAAGCATAGAAATTGTTCCACTTCTTATTATCGGTGAAATGAATCGTGATGGTGTCCGCTGCCCCGGCATTGCTTTCAACGGGAAAAATGCTGATCATCATAGCCACATAGCGTTGGATCAGCGTTGCGTCGATGACAGACAGCTCTGTATTCCCGCTGACTGCGCCGCGTTTCTGCGCCGCTTTGTCCAGTGTAACGATCTGCGCTAAGTGGCGCTGGACCAGCGTCGCGTCAATGATCTCGACCTCGCCGTTGCCGTCGACGTCGCCGTAAAGCTCCGCTGCGGCGGTAGAGATCGCCATACCGAAAACGGTACAGAAAACGATCGCTGTGCATAATAAAACGGATAAAAGACTCTTTCTCATGACGACACCTCAATTTGATAAAGATTTCTTTACTATCATGATATCTTATCCATCTGAAGATTATCTGAAGAAATACCCGGCAAATCCAAAATTTTGAAAAATTGCGGTTCGACGTCGTTCGAATCATGGGGCTTGAAGCTCTGATTGTGATGCTCTGTCTTTGCAAAGCCCTTTTAGCGGCTGTTGCGATCCCACAATAAAGGCGGATATGATCATGAATCATCAAAAAGAGGTGCTGACACTGAATCAGCACCTCTTTAATGTTGCAGAAAAAGGTCAGATAATAATAACTCCTCGCTATCACAAGTCCATGCACCAGCTGAGCATCTCAGGGAAGTAGAGCGCCCAGAAGCCCTCGCTGTGGGTCGCCTCCGCGTCGGTGACGGTGGTCATCTTGTCCGCGGGATAGCCGTGGTTTTTCATCCAGCCCTCCATCGCGGTGGCGTTGGTATACAGCGCCTGCTCGAGCTGATCGCTTGTGCTGTTGCCGCAGAAGAAGTAGATGCGCGGCGTATCGCCGGAAAAGTCCTTGGTGTTGAGATACGAATCCCATACGCTCTTATTGTACAGGATGAAGGCGGGGGAGAGCGCGCCGATGCAGCGGAACTTATCCATGTTCTCCATGCCGATGTAGAACGCTTCGATACCGCCCGAGGACGATCCCGCGATACCGCGGATGGAGTTGGTGTTGTAATGGCTTTCGACATAGGGGATAACGGTGTCGGTCACAAAGTCGGAGAAGGCTTTGCCGCCGCCGTTCTGGTAGGAGCTGTCGGCGACGATAGAATTGAGTGTTCCGAGGTTCGGGGTCAGCTCGTGGTTGCGTCTGGCGTCGGTGCTGCCGCAGGCGATGCCGACCACGATCACGCCGTCGCCGCCGTTCTGCATAAGGGAGAGAACGCTTTCATCACATTCCCACTCGTAGCCGGAGAGGGTGGTCGCCTGACCGAACAGGTTCTGACCGTCGCACATATAGAGGACAGAGTATTTCTTAGTCTTGTCATTGGCGTTGTAGCCCTCGGGCAGCCAGACGTAGACGTTCTTTTTATAGTTGCCGTCGGGATAGGTGAAGCTGACGGTGTTCAGCGTACCCTCGCCGTCCTGACCGTAGGGGTAGACGCCCGCGATATACTTGCCGCTGTAAGCCTTGCCCTTGTTGATAGGATCGATAAAGTAGCCGGAGCTTGCTTTGGTGACCGGGACATTGGTGCTTTGCTCGGTGCCGTTGTTGAAGATGACACGGTCGTATTTTGTGACGTCAACGGTCATGCTGTAGACCTTTTCGCCGAGATTGTTGGTGGTGCAGTCGGTCATCTGTGTGCCCGGCCATGCCTTGAGCTGCGCGCCTGATTTGCTGTTGAACAGATAGGCGTTGACCTTGCTCCAGTTCTTATTGTTGGTAAAATAGATCGGGATATTGTTCTTCACTTTAGTGATCGTGTCCTCCGGTTCGGTAGGAGCCTCGGTGGAAGCCTCGGTGGGAGCCTGTGTGGGTGGTTCGGTAGGAGCTAAAGTCGGTTCTTCGGTCGGCGCTTCGGTGGGGAGAAACTCGCCCGCGGGGAAGCTCTTGACGATGCCTGCCAGAAAACGCTGGATCATCGTCGCGTCGATGATCGTCAGCTCATCGTCGGCGTCGACGTCGCCGCGCTTCTGCGCCGCTTCATCCAGTCGGATGATGTTTGCATCATGACGCTGGATCAGGGTCACGTCGATGATCGAGACTTCTTCGTCGTCATCAACGTCGCCGTACAGCGAAGCCGCAGACGAGTGCAGGACGGTACCGCCGATCACCGTACCGCATAATAATACCGCGATCAACAGGATTGATAAAAGTCGTTTTTTCATAATAACACCTGCTTTGTCAATAATAGTGATGATCACAAACGGGTCATCATGTTCTTCGATTCTATTATAGCTGCTTTGAAACGGATTTCAATGCTTTTTGCTGATTATGTGAACACTTTATGAAAATAATTCTGCGTGTATTGACAAGGAAAGATAAGTTTTGATATAATACTCTGTATAGTATCATTAATCATTATAATAGGAAAAGTATGATTAGTTCGCATATTCGCAGCCGTTTGCGGATAGGGGGGGATACAGTTGGCTGATTATGAAAAATTCGATCTGAATGAGAACGGCGACAGAAACGAAAACGATGACGTTCGTGAGAACGGCGACAAAAACGAAAACGATGACGTTCATGAGAACGATCGACCGAATGACAGCGGAGATCTGAATGAGAACGATATCGTAAACGAGGATGAAGAAATCAACGACGACGATCATCCGAATCAAACTGCCGATGCGGATGATGACAGTCTGTTCGATCCGATCGACGTCAGCGAACCGCGCGCGCCTCTCAGAGAGATCGATGTGATAGAAGAAGCGCTGGCGCTAGGCCGCCGCGACTGGATCAGATCCAACCGGACCTATCTTTTCGCTGCGATCGGTATCGTGGTGGTCATCCTGATCGTACTGCTGATCAATATGATTTTCCGCAGCAGCAATCCGATGAGCCGCTTTACCGCTTCTTTATCGAAAAACTTCAATTCATCCTTTCAGTTTGACGTACGATTGACGGAAGATGACGAACCGGTGATGAGCTACGTCGGAGCGATCGATGTGAATCGCAATAAACATACGGCAAGAGCGGTATATGAAGCGGATTACAACCGTTATCAGTTCTCCGGCGCGGTTTACGCCGATAAGAATACCGCCAAAAAAGGAAGCTATTATCAAAAGAAATGGCTGGTAAGGGATTGTCTGGACAATGCGCAGGACTTTTTTGACTTTGACAGAGATTTCCGTTCCGGCGGCTTTGACGGCGGCTCGTTCCTTCGATTCACGGGACTGACGTCCGATTTTTCGACCCGTGAGCTGAACGCGTTTGTCAATACGCTGATGAAGCGCTTGTCCACCGACAGCGCCGTCGCGACGATCACTTCCGAAGAAGGGGAAGGCGAAGAACGCTTCCATTATGATATCAGCATGCAGGCGTTGTTTGACATGGTAAAAAACGACGGCGCGTCGATCTTTTACCGCGCGTCGGATTATGATGCTTTCTGCGTGATGTATGAAAGAAACTCACGCGTTATCGCCGATGCGAAATGTACCGTTGACTATACGGTGAACGACGCCGGCAATATGACGCTGTTAGAGGCGAAGATCACTGTGGCGGGAAAAGCGTATGGGATGACCTGCCGCATGAGTGATTTCGGTGAGGCGCAGGTCGAGATTCCCCAGGGATTCTTCAAGGCGGCGGAGATCGCTCTGCCCGATGCTTGATTCTCCTAAAGCCCGACAGTCTGATCGACCTGAGTTCTGACATCAGCCATATGAACGCTCCCGACAACGAGGTGACCTTATGAGAAAGAATAAAGTCGAATATGCCGTTGTCTGCGTCACCGGAAAGGTCAGGCGCAACAACGAGGATAACTTCTGCTGCTGCGGTCATATCCGCGAGGACGTCAATTCCGTAGAGGACGTTGCGTTCTGCGGTACTGCGGACGCGGACGCCAACGAGCTTTTTGCCGTGTTTGACGGCATGGGCGGCGAGGCGTGCGGTGAAGTTGCCTCTTATGTCGCCGCGAATCAGTCGTTGGTGTTCACGCGCTCCAAAGACGCGTATCAGGAGTATCTGTATGAACTGGCGCTTCAGATCAACGCGAAGATCCTGCAGGCTACCGAAGCGCGTTCGCTGGTGCTGATGGGCACGACTGCCGCGATGCTGCAGGTTTGCTCCGAGGACGTCTATATCCTCAATTCGGGCGACAGCAGGATCTATAAGCTGTCCGGTCATGAGCTCAGACAGATCTCTCAGGAGCATGTTTCCGCCGCTTACGGCGGCAAGGCGATCACGCAGTTTTTAGGCATGCCTGAGGGGTATGAGCCTGCTCCCTATGCCGCGAGAGGAAAGTTCAGACCGGGCGATATGTTCCTGCTGTGCTCCGACGGCGTGACCGATATGCTTACCGATGATGAGATCTGCCGGATCATCGACGACAAAATGGATGTCGATATTCTTGCCCGCGCGCTTGTCGACGCGGCGCTCGATAATGGCGGCGTCGATAATACCACGGCGATCCTGCTGAGATTCTCCCGGTGAGGATCCGCTTTACCGGTGCTTTTCCGGCACGGATACGGGTTTGAAGCCGCCGGGCGCCGGACATGCGTGTCCGTTCTTGCAACGATGCTATGACGTGAGACAGAACAGAAATCAAAGTCAGGAAAAGATAGGGATATTATGGAGTATAAAAACAATAAAACGGGCAACCGCAGGAGATACAAATCCCGCTATCACAGCCCGCACAACTATAAAACCAAGCATACCGGTTCCTCTAACCGCGCGCCGATCCTGATCGGTGCGGCGACCTTTGTGATATTGGCGTCGCTGGTGCTGGTATTTGCTTTCGGCGACAATATCTATACGTTTCTGGATAACACCTTCCATCCTTCGGCGCTGCCGATGCCCGTGTCGGAGACGATGGGCGTGGTGCCGGCGACCGAAGAGGAAGACGTGCCGACCGAAGAACCCGCGCCCGAGCCTACTCAGGCGCCTGTTGAACAGCATGATGAGTTCAATCGCCTGCTTTCTGCTGCCGGTCTGAAAGCAGACGAGCTCAACGGCAGTCAGATGATCTTTGTCGAGAGTGAAGGAACCTCGGCGAAGGTGTATTGCTACGAGAAGGGTCAGGACGGTATCTGGGCGCCGAAGTATGATGTGCTGCAGGGTTATGTCGGCACCGGCGGCGTAGCGGCGAACGTCGGCCCCGCGGACGATACCACACCCATCGGCACTTACAAATTTGAATTTGCCTTCGGCACCAACGGCGATCCCGGTACCGCGTTCGAGTATACGGCTGTCGACTATAATACCCAGTGGGTCACCGACCCCGCGTCGATGAACTACAACCGTATGGTCTGGGCGGGCGGCGTCGTTGCGGATTACGCGTCCTGCCAGCAGCTTTCCGAATACACAAAGAGCTATCCGTACGCAGTGGTGTTCGACTATAACCGTAACCCGGTCGATCCCTCACAGGGATGCGCGCGGTTCCTGCACGTGGCAAGCGAGCCGACTTACGGCGGCGTCGGGATCTCCGAAGCGGCGCTGGGCACGATCCTCCAATGGCTGACCCCCGACGCGAACCCGACGATCTCGATATTCTGATTCAGTTAAACAATAAGCCCTTCCGTGGCGCGGAAGGGCTTTTCGTCTGCGTGTAAAAATGTTTCACGTGAAACATTTGTTCTAAATTCGGCTGCTGTCCGACGGCTGCTTCTTTTTCTTTTGGAACATCTCCCGCGGTAGCTGGGCGATGATGATGGCAGCCAGCATGATCCCGCAGCCGATCCATTCGTTCGCCTTGGGGATCGCGTGCAGGAAGATCACGCCGCCGATAACGGCGAAGACGCTCTCCATGCTCATCAGGATCGAGGCGAGGGTAGGGTCGGGGCTGTATTTCTGTCCGATGATCTGCAGGGTGTAAGCGACGCCGCTGGACATCAGCGCCAGGTACAGCAGCGGTTTCCATGCGCTCAGGATCGCCGAAATATCGGGCTTTTCGAAGATCAGCATCAGGATCGCGGACAGTACGCCCGTCACGAAAAACTGGACAGCGCTGAGCTTGACGGGGTCGACCTCGCCGATCCAGCGGTCGACGCAGAGAATCTGCACCGCGAACGCCATCCCGCAGATCAGCACGACGACGTCGCCGAGGTACAGTGCGCCGAAGCCCTCGTACAGACAGAGAAAATACAGTCCGACGGTGGCGAGGATCACGGCGATCCCGACCGTCAAACCGGGCTTTTTGTGCAGGAACAGACCGAAGATCGGTACGAAGATGATGTACAGCGCGGTCAGAAAGCCGCTGTGGGCGGAGGCAGGAGCGCCCTCGGGAAAAAGGGAGATACCGAACTGCTGCAGATTGACGGATACGCACAGCATCGCGCCGCAGATGACGCCTGCTTTGATCAGCTTTTTGCGGTCGGCGGCGCTGCTCTCAAGCAGTTTTTTGCCTTGGATACGGCGCATGACCGCCGAAACGGGAAGGAGCGCGACCGATGCGATCAGCGAGCGCAGGGCGTTGACTGTAAAGGGCGGGACGCTGTCGGCGAGCTTTTCCTGCGCGACAAAGGCAAATCCCCAGATGATCGCCGCCGTCAGCAGTATCACCGACGACAGCAGTTGGTGTTTTTTCATATGATCCTCCTCAGGCTTCCTTTGTTAAGTGAACACGGATTTATTCACGCCTTGCGGTCGGGCGCACAACTTGCTTGCATCTTTTCCGCCATGGCGTCCAAAAATCCGTTACCTTAATGGGAGACTGTTCCCGTCCATCATACAAGAAGCGGATAATTATGTCAAGAAGCGCGGTCGTTTTCGTTCCGTATTCGGCAGATTTGCACAAAATTATTTATTTTTCCAATACGCCACTATAGCGCGATAAAAAAGGTGTATCATTACCAACGATAACTTTTAAGTCGGTACAGAGATGCCGACAAGGTTAGAATGGGATACCCCTGCCATTATTTTGCCTTGTCCGCATCGGATGAGGCTTTTTTGTTTCGAATATACTGTTAGAAAGGCCCCTTTTCCCAAGGGGGCTGTCACCTGACGCTTGTGTCATGGTGACTGGGGGCTGCAAAGATTTTTAATCGTGCATTTATTCGGATGGCAACCCTCCGCCGCTTCGCGGCACCTCCCTTAGGAAAGGGAGGCGAATGATGAGGTAACTATGGAATGTAAGGCAACGCTGATGTCGTCAGACGACATTGACAGAGCGCTCAAGCGAATATCGCACCAGATCATCGAGAAAAACCGCGGACTGGAAAACGTATGCCTGATCGGTATCCGTACCCGCGGCGTGCCGCTGGCAAAGCGTCTGCAAAACCATATCGAAATGATCGAGGGAGTCAGGGTGCCGGCAGGGGAGCTGGATATCACACTCTACCGCGACGATCTGTCGCGTATCGGCGAGATGCCCGCAGTCAAGGGCAGCATTGTCGATTTCAGCATCGAGGACAAGACCGTGGTGCTGGTCGACGACGTGATCTACACCGCCCGTACCGCGAGAGCCGCGATGGAGGCGGTCATGAAGCTCGGCAGACCCGCCAAGATCCAGCTCTGTGTTTTGGTGGATCGCGGTCATACGGAGCTTCCGATCCGTCCCAACTTCGTCGGCAAGAATATCCCCACCTCGGTCGACGAGGTGGTAGCGGTAAGATTGCATGAAACAGATAACAAAGATGGCGTTTACATCTTTGTGAGATAATTTGCCCAATCAGGAATTAGAAATCAGGAATGAGGAATTGCGGTAGCCGCTTGCAGCGGCGTTCGTAATTCGGTTAGACTGGACAGAAAACAGTTTAATTCCTAATTCCTCATTACTAATTCCTCATTAATAATATAAGGGGGAAATCCAAATGAAAATGATTTACAACGTAAAGGATAAGCCCAAATTCGGTCAGCTTATCATATTTGCGTTCCAGCAGCTGCTGGCAATCATGGCGGCGACCATCGCTGTCCCGATGATCGTCGGCAACGGCATGAGCACCTCCGCGGCGCTGTTCGGCGCGGGCGTCGGCACACTGATCTATGTGCTGTTCACCAAGGCTAAGAGCCCTGTATTCCTCGGCTCTTCCTTTGCCTTCCTCGGCGCGATGTTCGCGGCTTTCGGCGGTGCGGCTACGGCAGCGCTCGGTTATATGGGACTGATCATCGGTGCGGTTTTTGCAGGTCTCGTTTACGTCGTGATCGCGATCATCGTCAAGTTCGCGGGCGTAAAGTGGATCACCAAGAGCATGCCTGCCGTTGTTATCGGTCCGATCGTCGCGATTATCGGTCTGTCTCTCGCGGGCAGCGCCATCGGCGATCTGACTAAGGTGAACTACACCGAGCCTGTCGATATGGCTGTCGTACAGGTAGCTGAGGTCGATACGATCGGCGACGATGGGTCGATCGCAACGATCCCGGTCGCTCTGAATGAGGACGGTACCGTCAATGCCGGTATCTCTTTGGTTCAGGGTGAGGACGGCAGCATGACTGCTACTACTCAGCCCGGTTCTCCTTATGTCGCGATCATCTGCGGCTTGATCACCTTAGCGGTCGTTATGCTCTGTTCCGTATACGGAAAGAAGATGTCGCGTCTGATACCGTTCATTATCGGTATACTTGCAGGATACGCGGCGGCGACCTGCTTCTACTTTATCGGAAAAGCGACCGGAAACGCGGCGCTGATGGTCATCGACTACTCCGCGCTGATCAACAACTTTAAGGAGATCAGCTTCAGCAGCTTTATCGCACTGCCTGACTTCTCCTTCCTCAGGGCTTTCGGCGCGTTCGGCGAGATCAACGGCGCGTATATCGGAACGATCGCGGCGGCTTCTATCCCTGTCGCCTTCGTTGTATTTGCCGAGCAGATCGCTGACCACCAGAACCTGGCCTCTATCATCGAGCACGACCTGCTTGAGGATCCGGGTCTTAGCAGAACCCTGCTGGGCGA
>JAFRBD010000083.1 GCA_017405065.1 Ruminococcus sp.
TCGGGCGTCGTGACCGGCAAGAGTGCGGGCACGGTGAAGATCACCGCCGCTTCCTCGAACGGAAAAACCGCCTACTGTACCGTAACGGTCAAAAGCGCGGCGGTAGCCGTTACCGCTGTGTCCGTCTCGCCGTCCACAGCGACGGTAGAGGTCGGCAAGACCGTGGCCCTGACCGCGACGGTATCTCCCTCCAACGCGACCGACAAGACGGTCACGTGGAGTTCTGCGAACAGCGCGGTCGCTTCCGTCAGCTCCTCGGGCGTCGTGACCGGCAAGAGTGCGGGCACGGTGAAGATCACCGCCGCTTCCTCGAACGGAAAAACCGCCTACTGTACCGTAACGGTCAAGGCTCAGGCGGTACCTTCCGCAACCATATCGGTCAATCCTGAGGCGGCGACGATAAATGTGGGCGGGAAACTGAAGGTTACCGCGGTCGTGAAGCCTGCCGGAACGGTGACATGGAGCTCGGATAAGCCGGCGGTCGCTGCCGTCAGCTCTGCCGGAGAGGTGACGGCAAAATCACCCGGCACAGCCAAGATAACGGCAAAAACATCCGACGGTCAGTCTGCTTTTTGTACCGTAACGGTCAAAACACCGTCCGCTCCTGCCGTTATCCCGCCGAAGGAGGAGCTCAAGCTGACGGTAGATGGCTACAGCATGAACAAAAAGCTGTATGTGGGAGACGAATTCACCTATTATTCCTTGCTGAATGCTGCCGCTGCGTATCAGACCGGAGACGAGAAACCCGGCGAAATCATCTGTGTGATGGCTAATGTTATTTATGACAAAACAAAGCTGAAGCTGGTGTCGGATCTGGAAAACACAAAAGAATGTTTCCCGATTCTGGGGAACGCCGCGATTGGCTCCGAACGGGATTTCGGCGTGGTTATCGTCGCGTCAGATATCAAAGGCTTCATGTTTGATGATGACGACAGTGTTTTGTCGGCGCTGCGGTTTGAGATCATCGACGGGGGAGAGACAGAAATCTATATCTATTTTAATAATCTGTACTCGGGTACGACGTCCGGCGGAATGAGTGATATTTTCAAAAACGGAGAATACCTGAGATCGAATATCGCGCCTTATGACGATGTTTATTCTCCCGCCTACATGATGCATTACCCATTGGGCGATGCGGACGGGGACGGAAAGGTTACCTCGGTCGACGCGACCTATCTCCAACGGAGTATTGTCGATTTGGAAACACCCGACGAAATGTACTGGTATCTTGGTGACGTCGACGGCGACAATCAGATCACCTTGATGGACGTTACGCTGATCCAGTACTGGCTGGCGGGGAAGAAAACACCTTACAGCATCGGAAAAAGAGTGTGACGCGCGCTGAATATTCTCGCTTATTTCTCGCAGAATATTCTCGCTTATTTCTCGCAGGGGCTTGATTTTTCCGTACTTTCCCTGTATAATATTCAAGATAAAGCGCTCTTTGAGCCCTTCAAATAAGACATTAGGAGGAAATGATTATGATCTCTGCCGGCGATTTCAGAAACGGCGTAACCTTTGAAATGGATGGACAGGTAGTTTCCATCATCGAATTCCAGCATGTAAAGCCCGGTAAGGGCGCCGCTTTCGTCAGAACGAAGATCCGCAACGTCATCACCGGAGCCGTGGTCGAAAAGACCTTCAACCCCAACGACAAATACCCCACCGCTTTCATTGACAGAAAGGATATGGAGTATTGCTACTCTGACGGCGATCTGTACTACTTTATGGATACCGAGACATGGGAGCAGATCCCGATCAACAAGTCCATCCTCGGCGACAGCTTCAAGTTCGTCAAAGAGAATATGGTCTGCAAGGTACTGTCCTACAAGGGCAATGTTTTCGGCGTGGAGCCGCCCAACTTTGTTGAGCTGAAGGTCACCCAGACCGATCCCGGCTTTGCCGGCAATACCGCGACCAACGCGACCAAGCCCGCTACCCTCGAGACCGGCGCCGAGATCAAGGTCCCGCTCTTTATCGAGGAAGGCGAAATGATCCAGATCGACACCCGCACCGGCGAGTATCTGGGCAGAGCGTAAACACTGATTCAAACCGATTGTAGGGGAGGGGCTTGCTCCTCCCGCGATGATTTTTCTGTAGTTCACATATTTATTAAAGGAGTTTACTATGAATCTGACTGAGAGAATCGCGTATATCCGCGGCCTTGCCGAAGGACTCGGACTCGACGAGAACAAGGACGAGGTCAAGGTCATCAACGCTATCATCGACCTGCTCGAGGATATGGCGTATGATGTAGCCGATATGGAGAATATCGTTGACGACGTCTGCAATCAGGTCGACGAGATCGACGGCGACCTCGCCGAGGTCGAGGAAGAGGTCTACGGCTGGGATGACGACGAATCCTGGTACGACGAGGATGATTTTGACGAGGATGAAGACGACTTCGATCCCTTTGATGACGACGAGCCGTATTACGAGGTCACCTGTCCCGCATGCAACGAGACGACCATCGTTGACGAGGACGCGCTGATCGAGGGCGAGCTCGACTGCCCCTACTGCGGCGCTGAGATCGAGTTTGATTTCTCTGAGCTTAAGGACGACCTCCAAGCGCTTGACGACACGGACGAGGACGACGAATAATCATATTGTGAAATCAAAAGGCGGTACGGCATTGGCTGTGCCGCTTTTTTAATGAGGAATGAGGAAGAAGTAGGAATGAGGAATGAATGGCGGGCTTTGCCCGCACCCGAAAAAAAGTCATTATGAGAAGGGTGCTGCTCCTCTTTGTGGGATTGCCACGGTCGCAAGCTCCCTCGCAATGACATAAACAGGAAAA
>JAFRBD010000084.1 GCA_017405065.1 Ruminococcus sp.
GCAAAGCTGATGGAATCGTCAAAACGGATATTGTTTTTTATCAGGAAATCCCTGCGATAGATTTTTGAGGTACACATACCCCAGGTACCGACAAACAACCTCTCTCCGTCCCAGTTATCTTTGTTTACGAGGATAGTCTCCTGTGTTTGATCCCACATGACCAGTTCGTTGAGGATGATGCCGCCCTCTTTTTCGAGCTCCACCATTCTTCTGAAATGGCAGATGTCAGCGCCGTTCTCGTTCAGATATCCCACGACCTTCTCGATACACCACGAGGTATACCGATCGTCACCGTCGAGGAAGCCGACATAGGTACCCGTCGCCAGGTCCAGACCGTAATTACGCGGACTGGAGGGAGAACGCACCTCATTGTTCAGCCTGATTGCGCGGACGTTGTCGTAACCGTCCAAAACCGCCTGATACTGAGCCGCTTCCTCGTCGGTACAGTTATGGAGCACTACGATCCATTCGATGTTTTCAAAACCGTAGGTCTGGTTTTTCATAGATTTAAAAGATTGCTCAAACATATCGATCCTGACCTTGTGGACAGGTGTGATGATCGATACTTCATAAGCTTTTTGACTCATGATTGCATTTCGCCTCCCTTTTGTTTTTTCTTATATGCTTCTGTTTGATCGCTGAACCGATCTGCGTTCGATCCGAGTTCGGCAACATTCAGCCCTTCCTTCATCAAATCATGAAGTCGCCAATAAAGATATTCAACAAAAGCGCTCTTTTCACCGTATTCGCTTTCAAGCAGCGCGAACACAGCGCCGCTTTCCTGTGCCGCCGACTGCGTCACCTGCTCGAGCGCGGGCACAAGGTAAAAACGGTCGATACTGTCACAGACCGCTTTGTGCACTCGGATGCGCTCGATCGGATGCTGCTGAAAATATACCGACTCTTTCGTAAAGCGTGAAATCGCTTCTGCCGCATTGATCTGATTCTGCGTCAATTTTACGATCGTATCAATGGAGCTTTTCTGTCTTGACAGAGAATCGCCGCCGATCCGGTACACATACCACTGACCGGGAAGCACCGCGTAGGTATCGGCAAGAAAAAAAGCCTTGAAGCAAAAGATCATATCCTCAGCCATACTGAGCTTATCAAAACGGATCTCGTTTTTTTCGATAAAGCTTCTGCGAAACAGCTTGTTCCATACCGACCAGTGATACTTGTGCGTTAACCACTGAGCAAGGCGCTGCGACATATCCTTCGGAGCGAAATACACCTCGTCGCCTGAATCACACAGCTCGGGGATCAGCGGTTTATAATCATTTATCGGCATTCCGGCGATATCATCGGGGACAGGCTGTACTGCCGGCAGCAGACAACCCGTCGTGTGCAAAACGTCCGCGTCGTACTCCCGCGCCGCCGCGAGCATTTTATCCAGCATATCGGAGCGCATCGCGTCATCGCTGTCCAAAAACATGATATACTCGCCCTGTGCCTCCTGTATGCCGCGGTTGCGCGCCATACTCACGCCGCCGTTTTCCGGCTGAGAAAAGATCCTGACCCTGTCGTTATCGCCGAAACGTTCGGTCAGCAGTGCCGGCGTAGCGTCGGTACTGCAGTCGTCTACGACGATGACCTCGAGATCGGACATCGTCTGATCCAATGCCGATCGGACCGCATATGCAACATATTTTTCCGCGTTGTAAGCCGGTATAATAACAGACACCTTGATTCCCATAGTCATCCCCTCTATTTGCTTCTGATACCGGATCAGAAGGCATTAAACTTCATTTTATCTCCCGGATAGACGCCGAGCCTTCTCTTAAAATACTCCGGGAGCACCTCGCGGCAGCCGTAATCAAACACATCACAGTTTTCGTCGGCGCCGAAGCGGTTCAAAAACTCAACCGCCATCCGTTCATCCGCGGCGTTAAGGAGGAAATGGCACAGCTCATACCGATACATCAGACCGCAGGTGTTCCGACAATCCTCCAGGTATTCGGGACGGTGTTTTCCGATAAACGCGCATAGGTTCTTTGTGCAGTTATCAAGGCTGTTGAGGATCCGTTCGAGCTTCTCCATATTGAGGGATTCTTTCTCTCTCGACATACCGCCGACGATCTTATAGCAATAAAAACACCGATCCAGTCTGGTAAAGCTCTTTGCGTAGGAATAGATCGTACCCGACATGAAGGTGTCTTCGCCGGAATTACAGTAAAACGGCGTTATCTCAGCCACTGCCTTTTTCGCAATTTCTGCGGATACACAGTTTTTGGTGATCTGCGGCGGAATTCTGCCCTGAATAAAGTCCTTGAAAGGCTCGTCGCTTTCGGGCGGATGGATCTCATAATGACCGGGTTCGGTATAAAAGCCGAATCGGATGATATCAGCCGGTTCTTTCTGAATATGATTATAGATGGTTTCAAGTGTATCAGGCACGATGGTATCGTCGCTGTCAAGGAAAATCAAATACTTACCCTGAGCGTTTGCCATACCGGTATAACGCGCACACAGCAGCGAACGGTTTTCTTCATGTCTGTAAACCGAAAAACGGTCGTCTTCCGCTGCAAATCCGAGCAGCATCTCGTATGAGCCGTCGGCAGAACCGTCGTCCACGAACACGACCTCATAATCCTCA
>JAFRBD010000085.1 GCA_017405065.1 Ruminococcus sp.
CTCTTGTCCTCCGCCAGAAAAAGGACTTACGCATCCGCGTGAGTCCTTTTTCTCTTGCAGCAGGCATGAGTGATTCGAGCCGAGCGCCGCGGACACGCGTGTCACGCGGCGTGAGCTCGTCGTCGTTCGCTGCATTCGGTAAGAGCAACCATAACTCGGCTGCTCTTTGACCTCATATCGCGACTCCTCTTCTCCCCATCACGCGGGGCGATGGGGACCCCGTTTTCTTGAGCGAATCTCTTGTCCTGCACTGCTCTTGCAGGTCGTCAGCTTAGCATAATTCTAATATAGAATTATATTACGATCATCTATTGCATTTGTTTTGCTTGTATGTTATATTTGGATTGTAAAAAAAACATTTCACTCAGGAGGTCAATTATGGGCTTGCGATTCAGAAAAACGATTTCATTACTCCCCGGCGTTCGTTTGAACATCAGCAAAAGTGGATTGGGTATCAGCGCGGGCGTTCCCGGACTGAGGGGTTCGATAAATACCAGCGGCAGGGTGACCGGCACCGCGAGTATTCCCGGGACGGGCATATCCTATCAGAAGACAAAAACGCTCGGCAGCAGGAAAAAGAAGACTGACAAGACGACAAAGACAAAATCCGCGAAAGCGATCGGAGAGAAGTCGTCCGCGAAATCGACGAAATCATCCGCAGCACCCAAGAAGCTGAACGCTTCTGTCGTTCAGATCGACGAAAATACACTGAAATCCATCCATAACACCAGCGACGAAAAGATCGAATGGAAGAAGCTCGCGCAGGCGGAATCTTCCGAGGGCTTTTCCTATGACGAGGAGACATGGGAGTATCTGCACTCCGCCGCGCCCGCGATCCTCAAGGGCGATATCGATACTTACCTGCAGGTGATCTTTGACGTCAATCCGCTGGACGATCTGCTCGACTACGGCTCCAACTTTGAGTTCGGTACGGATAATCCCGCAAAGATCGAGGTCGAGTTCGTCATCAACGACGCGGCGCTCAGCGACGCCTCACAGCGTCTGAATGAGATCGACTACAACGGCCTGCTGCAGGACTTCGTGTGCAGCATGTCCCTGCGTATCGCGCGCGATATGTTCGCCCTTCTGCCGGTGCAGGATGTGATCGTCCATACGGTGCTGGACGGCGAGACGATCTTCTCGGTCGATTTCGGTATCGATAACTTCTCTAAGATCAACTTTGGCTATATCGACGCGTCCAACACGGCGACCAAGTTCAGGAACAATATGAGCTTTGACCCGAAGCGCGGTTTCGCGCCGGTGAACAGAGTGTGATTTCAGTGAGCGGTGACAAGTTAATAGAAATAAAATGCGCCCTTCCAAAGCGGAAGGGCGTTTGTCATATGAATCAGCAGTCATTGCGAGGGAGCGAACACGCGTGTTCAGCGACCGTGGCAATCCCACAAAGCGGCGCACCGCTTTTTCTGCTATATCTAACATCATCAATGACAAGGGGATTGCCACAGCCTGCCGCTTTGCGGCACCTCCCTTGCGGGAGGCTTCGGGCTTCGCAATGACATAGTATCATTTTTCTTACATTCTCTCCGGACAGGAAATATTGAACATATCGAGGACGTTCTTGATAACGGTCTTGGCCGCGATGCACAGACTCAGACGCGCCTGCATCAGTGCTTCGTCGCCGCACTTGACGCGGCAGGCGTTGTAGAACTTGTGGAAGTAAGTCGCGACGTTGGTAACGTACTTGGTGACCTTGGTGGGGTCGTAGTCGCGGGCTGCTGCAATGATCTCGCTGTCAAAGGACGAGAGCAGGTGGATCAGCTCTACCTCTTCGGGAGCGCCGAGCAGGCATAATTCCTCGTCGGTGCAGGAGCGCGCCGCAATACCCTCGGCTTCGAGATTGCGCAGGATGGAGCAGATGCGCGCGTGGGCGTACTGGACGTAGTAGACGGGATTCTGGCTGTCCTGCTGGATGGCAAGGTCGAGGTCAAAGTCCATCTGAGTGGTCGCCTCGCGGGTGTTGAAGATGAAGCGCGCGCTGTCGACCGGCACCTCGTCGAGCAGGTCGCTGAGCTGGATCGCCTTGCCGGTGCGCTTACTCATGGTGACGATCTGTCCGTCGCGGACGAGCTTGACCAGCTGCATGAGCAGGATATCGAGGTTGTCGCCGTTGTAGCCGACGGCGTCCATCGCGCCTTTCAGACGCATGACGTGACCGTGGTGATCGGCGCCCCAGACGTTGATCAGCTTCTCAAAGCCGCGGTCGAATTTGTTCTTGTGATAAGCGATGTCGGCGGCAAAGTAGGTCGGATGACCGTTGCTGCGGATCAGGACGTCATCTTTTAATTCTAATTTGTCAATATAATCCTGCTTTTTGCCCTGCTTTAACAGGATCTCGGTGCAGACGTCCTTGTTTTTGTACCAGATCGCGCCAACCTTCTCGTAGGTCAGTCCCTTTTGAGTCAGGGTATCGACGACGGCTTTGACCGCGCCGCTTTCGTGCAGGGTGCTTTCGAGGAACCAGTTGTCGTAGTGGATACGGTACTTTTCCATATCGCTGTGCATACGCTCGATATTGCGGGGGAGAGCAAAATCGACCAGCGCCTTGCGGCGTTCTTCGGCGGAAGCATCGACGTATTTGTCGCCGAATTCATCGCGGAACTGCTCGGCGCGTTCGATGATATCCGCGCCCTGATAGCCGTCCTCCGGGAAAGCGAAGCTTTCATCAAATAATTGCATGTAACGCGCTTCGAGCGAGCAAGCGAACTTCTCGATCTGGTTGCCCGCGTCGTTGACATAGAATTCGCGGTAAGCGTCATAACCCGCCTTGTCCAGTACAGCCGCTAAGCAGTCGCCCAGCGCGCCGCCTCTGGCGTTGCCCAGATGCATAGGGCCGGTCGGGTTGGCGGAGACGAATTCGACCATGACCTTTACGCCCTGACCATAGTTGCTCGCGCCGTAGTTCTCGCCCTCGCGCTCGATCTCGTGCAGCACCTCGGCAAAGTAGCGGCGGCTCAAAAAGAAGTTGATGAAGCCGGGACCCGCAATCTCGTATTTTTCTATCAGAGAATTATCAAGATCGATATTGTCAAGGATGATCTGCGCCGCCTTCGCGGGAGCCATGCGGAAAACGCGCGCGCCCGCCATCGCGACGTTGGTGGCGATATCGCCGTGGGAGCGGTCGGCGGGTTCCTCGATGATAAAATCGGGCAGTTCGCCTTGGGGCAGCTCGCCCTTGTCCATCGCCGCTTTGATCGCGGCTTCGATCTGCTTTCTCAGGTTTTCAGTGACTTGTGTGTTGGTTTTTGACATATGGATGTTCCTTTGCTGTTTAGTAAGGCTCCCTTTGGGAAAGGGAGCTGGCTGCAAAGCAGACTGAGGAATTGTATCAAATGGAGCAAAGCGGCCAACCTTTTAAAAGTAGTTTCTTGCTGCGCTCGGTCGAATTAGTACAATTCATCCGTCACCCTTCTGGCGCCGCCTTCCTTTCCCAAAGGAAGGCTTGATTATTTTTCCTTCACGGAAATATAAAATTCGTTATAGCTGACGACGACGCGGTTGAAGTCGAGCTGATACGCCGCATTGATCTCGCCGCCGTGTTCGCCGATATCCGCGCTGATGCTGTCGGTGAAGATGCCGATGAACATCTGACCCATCGGCGTATGGTACAGACATTCATGCCTTACGCCCTGTTCGAGGATCAGGTGGGAGCTCATCTCGCCCGTGCGCTCGATGCTGAGCACGCCGTTGTCCAGAATCACCGTGGTGTCGGTCTTTTGGGAGGGATCGTCCTCCGGATACTCAGGGTAGGTGATGGTGATTTTATCGCCTTCGATCCGGATATCGCCCTCGGTAATGACCTCTATCTTGTCCTCTTCGCCGTCAACGGTCTGTTTGCCGACGACGGTGATGATGTATTTCTCTTCCATTAGTATTCCTCGATGTTGATGTGCTCTACGCGGTTTTCGGGGCTGTTCTGCAGGAAAAGACCCGCGAACTTCTCAAAGTCGGCAGGGGTATCGCTGACGTAATAGTTCGCTTCACCGATGTGTCCGTCGCCGCGGAGCAATCCGGCGTCATCGAGGATCTTTTTGGTGTAGATCGCTGTCTCCTTGCCGGAGTCGATCAGGGTCACCCCGTCGCCCATCTCGCGCTGTATCGCCTCGGCAAGCAGGGGGAAGTGGGTGCAGCCGAGGATGATCGTGTCCACGCCGCTTTCCTTGAACGGAGCCATGTAGCGGCGCACCATGAGCTGCACCAGCTCGTCGTCGGGATCGACCAGCCCGTTTTCCACAAAGGAAACGAAGAGCTGACAGTGCTTCTCGAGCACCTCGAAATCGGGGTACTTCGCCTGTATCCTGCGCTTGTAGCTGTGGGAGTTGATGGTCGCGGCGGTGCCGATCACGCCGATCTTACCGTTTTTGGTGATCTGTGCCGCGGTGAAGCAGGTGGGATTCACGACGCCGGTGTAGGGCAGACCCAGTTCTTCGCTCAGGTCGGGCGCGACGGAGCTGACGGTGCCGCAGGCGGCGACGATGATCTTTACGCCCATCTTTTTCAGAAAGCGCGCGTCCTGTCTGGCGTATTTATTGATGGCTTCACGGCTTTTGCTGCCGTAGGGAACGCGTCCCGTATCGCCGAAGTAGATGATATCCTCGTTCGGCATGATTTTCTGGATCTCGCGTACGGCGGTCAGTCCGCCCAGTCCCGAGTCAAAGATGCCGATAGGGCTTTTTGTGTTGCTCATAGTACAAACCTTCTCCTGATATTAGGAATTAGGAATGAAGGGAGTGCTGTGCCCGCACCCGATGAGAATGTATTGTAAAAACAAAAATACAAAGCAAAACGCGTCAGCGTTTCCTTTAATTCCTCATTCCTTCATTTCTGATTCCTAATTATGCATATCTATACACCATATATAATAGCACAAACCCTTGTTTCATGCAATAGTTAAATTAACGCTTGCAATATTGAGTGTAATCATGTATAATACCTATAACTATGGGAATCGGTTGAGATTGCCACGGTCGCTCAAACCCTCAGTCACCGCCAACAAGTTGTCGGTGACAGCTCCCTTAGGAAAGGGAGCCTTTACTCCCTCGCAATGACTATTTTATAAAGGAATGATAAATATGCTGAATGAAGCGTTTGAACATATTTCCGGTAAAGTGGAGGAGGCTCTCAAGCCGCAGGGCTTTACCCGCGCGAAGATAGCCTCTTCCGATGACAATGAACTGGTTGCGCTGTTCACTTCCGAGAACATGGCGTACTCCGTCATCTATTATAAGGATAAGCAGCACACCCTTTTAAGAGAGTGCGGCATGACCGATGAAGGTCCCGATAACGACTGGAAGACCCTTGCGACGTGGATGTTTGATCCCGAGCGCGATACCATGAAGGAAGCGTCGTCGATCGCCAACGACTTTTGTGACGCCATCTCCGCCCCGAATGCGGTAAAAAAGGCGAAGCAGGCGAAAAAGACCAAGAAGAGCGACGACGGAAACGCCGATCCGCTTTTCCTGTCCAAGCGTTTCCTCACGCTGTTTCCCGACATGAAGGACGAGATCCGCGAGGAACAGGACTGCTACTATCCTTTCCGCGGCGTGACCTTTGCCAGAGCGTCCATCGTACCGCGCGTGAATAAGCTGGTGCACGAGGGCAGCGCCGCCGATCTGAAAAAGCTCGGCAATATTCTCAACGCACAGTATACCAACGGCGACGCCGATACCCGCTCCATCATCACCATCGTCATCCTCAATGCCATCCCCGAAGAGGACGAGGCGAAGATCGAGGAATACCTCAGCGATAACCTTAAAAAAGCATTCACTTATGCGAAGAAATACCGCAATAAGACGGTGAAGCCCGAGAAGGAGAAGAAAAAGAAGCGTACCATCGCTCAGCGACTGGAAGGCATGCAAAAGTAAGGTCTGATCGAATGGGACGTCCGGGGAAGGGCTTCGTGTATTGAACAGCTTTTTCCTTTCGGCGATTTCCGCCTCCTGACTGCTGTAACGACAACGCCGCCGCTTTGATGCGGCGGCGTTTTGCTGTCTGATAAGGGACTTAGCTCTAATAAAGGACGCTGAAAAACAATCGCGTTCCTTTGTCGATGCGGAATCCCGCTCTTGCCGATGACAGCCGAGCCTCGACCGAAACCGTCAACAGCAGCGAATACTCCTTCATCGGTTCCAGCGCGGCATGTAAGCTGCATTTCGTGACGGCTGAATTCTTTTTGATCCCATCCACTACACACCCCTCCTGAATGAGAAAGAGTTCATAGGCGGTTTGTGTGCCGGCGGACAGCGTCCACGAAATATCCAGATCGGTACTGCCGGTTTTTTGGATCCTCAATTCTTTGATCATCATTGTCATTCCTCATTGTCGGTTGTTTTTCTTTGTATCCTAACTATAACCGTGAAGAAGCGAGAAATTTGTCGGATCGCGTAATATCTTTATATTTTTCTCAAAAATAATGCAAGTAAAAATTTTTTCAAACGACTGCAACACTTTCGCTGTTTTTTGACACTAACTATATGAACGACGTCGTAAGAGGTGATGGAAATGGATGAAAAATTGCTGGTGCGCAGAGCGTCCGGCGGCGATAAAGAAGCGTTCGCCGCGCTGTATATGCGTTATCGGGACGATCTGTACCGCTATGCCTATTTCCGCCTGGGCAATGAAGAAGACGCGCGCGACGCGGTCTCCGCGTGCATTGTCGAGGCGTATGAGGGCATTTTCGGCTTGCGGAACGCTTCTGCGTTCAAGCCGTGGATCTTCCGTATCCTCTACCGCTGCTGCTGCCGTCTGATGACGGAACAGAGCCAAAGCAGGAACAACCGCGCCGACGTGGAGGAGCTGCAGAACCTGCCCGCCGAGAACGACCATGTCTCTCCGGAGGTCAAAGAGGCGTTCGGCGTCCTCAATACCTGTGACAGAGATATCGTCCTGCTATCGGTGATCGGCGGCTACAGCAGCTTTGAGATCGCCGAGATGATCGGGCTCAAGCCCTCGACCGTACGCTCAAGACTGAAAAGAGCGCTGGCGAAAATGAAACAGTTTTTGGAGTGATCGTGATGAAAAAGGATATTGATTATATCAGGGATAAAGTGGAGAACAGCGGCGTGCATGCGCCCGAAGACATGGATGAAAAGTATGTGGCGGATTCGATCGGGAACGTGTATCCCAAGCTCGACGCCGCCCGGCAGGAAAAGCCAAAGCGCAAAGGATGGAAGATCGCCTTATCCGCTACGGCGGCGGTTCTGGTGCTGACGCTCGTATTGGGGATCGCCCTGAACAGCGCGGGCGTGTTCAACAGATCACGCAGTGTGCAGCTGCCCGGCGGTCTGGCGCTGAAACAATACAGCAGCTACGATCAGGTTAAAGAGGAGGTCAGTCGTATCCGCAGGGAAAAGAACGGCGGCAGCTTCTTGGATTATTTGCCGGGAAAATACAGATCCGGCGACGATTATGCCGAGTATTATGTCGAGGACGGCGAGCTTGCCGCTGAGGAATACTCATCCGGCTCCTCGAACGGCTCGAGCGGCAGTTCGGCAACCGGTTCAAGCGGCGGTTCTTCTCCGCAAAGCCACAGCGAGACCTATGAGCAGGTCGAGGGCGTCAATGAAGCGGATATCATCAAGACCGACGGCAGATACATCTACTGCGTCGACTCTTTCGACACGCAAAAGATCGTGATCTTCTCCGCCCGGGGCAAGGATTCCGCGCGCGTCGCGGCGATCGATATCACAAAGCAAAAAGCGGCGACCGAGGATGAAGCGGATTTCAACTACGAGAGCTATTACGGCTACGGGCCCGTCATCAAAGAACTGTATCTGAAGGACGACCGCCTGATCGTGCTGTGCAATGACTGGGAGGACTCCTGCGAGCGGACGATGGTACAGGTCTATGATATCAGCGATATCGACCGTATCACCATGCTTGACAGCATGACTCAGAGCGGCGGATATGATTCGAGCCGCATGATCGGCGATATGCTCTACACCGTCAGCTCCTATTATCCTTATCAGGACAGGATGATCCCGTGCTGCGGCAGGGGAGAGGAGCCGGAGGCTGTTCCCGCAAACTGCATCTACTCCCTTGCGGAACACGGAGCCGGCGAGCTGTCGGATGAGTTTTTGGTGCTCAGCGCTTATCATACGCTCGACTTTTCCGTACAGACCGAAAGCAAGTCGATCTTGGGCGCCGTAGATGATATCTACTGCAATGAAAGTCACATGTATATCTATTCCACCGTATGGAATGACAACAATTATCGGTCGAATACGCAGATCCTGAAGGCTGATCTGACCGACGGTATCGAATTCACCGCATATACCGAGGTCAACGGTACGATCGACGATCAGTACGCTCTCGACGAGAGTGACGGCAAGCTGCGCGTGGCGACGACTTCCTATGACGATTGGAGCGATTCCAACAACCTGTTCGTACTGGATGAAAGTCTGAATGTGATCGGCTCCGTGACCGATTTTGCAAGATACGAGAGCATCAAGGCGGTGCGCTATAGAGGCGATACGGCGTATGTCATCACCTATGAAGAGACCGATCCGCTCTTTGTGATCGATCTGAGCGATCCGACCGCGCCCGAGATCTTAGGCGAGGTCAAGATCAGCGGCTTCTCTACGATGCTCGTTCCGATCGGCGGCGACAGGCTCCTCGGCATCGGCTACCATACCGAGAACGAGAGCTATACGACGCTGGAGGTGCAGGAGGGCTTGAAGCTCGCGCTCTTCGACGTCAGCGATAAGGCGAATCCGCAGGTACTCGACAGCGCATCCTTTGTGAACTGTAATTCCGTCGTGCAGTACAACCCCAAGGCGCTTGTCTACAACCCCGACCGCGATGACTATATCATCCCGCTGAATTATTCCGACTGGGGACACTACGACGCTAAGACGGGCGAGTATGTCTACGTGGACGAGTACCACGGCGGCGTGCTGAACTTCCGCGTGAACGGCGATAAGCTCGAGCAGATCAGCCGTTACTCAACGGATTATGAAGAAGTTGACCGCTGCGTCTACGTCGGCGACGATATCTATATGACTTATTATGACAACGACACGCTGAGCATCGACAGCGTACCGTATAAATGATTCATCAAACAAAAATGAAGGACTGCTGCGCGCGCAGCAGTCCTTCTGTCTGTAAATGGTTATTTTTGTGAAAGTGCGAGGATGAGATACACCAACCACGAGAGGGCGATGATCACGATCTTTGCAATAAGGTTCAGCTTGCTGCTGCGGCTGACGATGATGGTCAAGGGAAGCGGGAATATGAATATCCAGCCCAATACCCACCAAACGGTATGCCGCTTTTTTGGCAGCGCTGACGGCTGCGGGACCGGTTCAACTGAAAGCGGTTGAACATAAGTGAACTGTTGCCGTTCTTGCGGACGTTCTCTCTCAAATGAGTGATTAATGTATCGAGGCTCCTGCTGTTCGATCAGCATTTCCGAATCACAGAATCCGCATTTTACCTTTTGCTGACCGGAATCGATCTTAAGTTGCGCTCCGCAGTGCGGACAGGTAAAGTCGATCAGCTTCATTCCGGTGATCAGTTTATCTTTGCGGCTACGTCAAGCATTTTCTGCGAGCAGCTAAGAGAAACTTCGGTATAGTATTCAAGCTCTGCATCCGTCAGATCCTTATCTTCAAGCGCTTTAAATGATTGCGTCATTTCCAGTTCTTTAGAAAGAAGGGAGGTGTATTCCGATATCAGTGAAATATCAGAAGAATCATAGTTCTCCATGAACGTGCAGTACTCGTCTACAAACGCCTCATAATCGTCGATCGCTTTTTTGATATCGTCTCTGATCTCGCTCTGATTGACGGAATCATCCTTTTTCTCCTCGTTATCGTCCGACTTCTTTGAGGATACTTTTGGTGCCTCTGTAGCCTTGGGAGCCTCGGTGGCTTTAGGTGCTTCAGTGGCTTTGGGAGCTTCGGTTTGCTCTTCTTCATTAAGATCAACTTTTATGCTCATAATGTTAAAACCTTCATATTCTAAGCTGATATGATCGCCGTTTTCATTATCAGCTCTATAATAGCGATCGCCTCGATCGTAACCTACATTGAATCCCGCCTTTGAGCAGGCTTCAACATAATCGTTGAATTGATCGATCGTAGTATCTCCAACGTAGGCATAAAAGCTGGTATCATGTTCCCACTCAATATTTCCTTTGGTTGATTCAGGCTTGGCCACTACTTGTCCCGCTTTACCGCTTGGCCAACGCAGAGTACCGAGTTCCATGGGAGCCTCTAAGGTGATGTCGATGGATTTGCTCAAATCGGCTACTCTCAATTTGTAACCGTCTTTATTGAAAGCTGTGTACGAGAAAGAGTCTTTCTCGTCGTCAACATCAAAGCCCTTTTCCTTACATGCAGCGATATAGTTTTCATATTCCTTATCGGAAGCGTTTTCAATGGCAGCATCGAATTTTTCGCTGTCATCCTTATTGATTTTTACAGTGCCGCTTTCCGGTGCGGGGAGCATAGCTCCTAAACCTTCGGTAGGCCATTTTACGCCTCCGCAGGCGGTCAGTGCCGCCAGTAACACTATCGCCAATAATAATGCAATCGCTTTTTTCATGTTTGTTCCTCCTTAAATAACAAAATAAAAAGCGCACGACCGAAGCCATGCGCCGAAAAACACATTTGCTCCGAATCGTCGCCAAACAATTTTTACAGTATCACGAACTAACGTATTATCTAAGTCAGGGGATAGCCATAAAGAGCATAGTGTTTTTACCGAATTTATAAAAACACTATCCCGCGAAAACATAGAAAAATACGTTTTTCAAAAATATTTAACTGTAAAAATTGTTGGCAGTTAGATCATACCATATTTGTACGGCTTTTTCAATGGGTTTCTAATGATAATATAAGAAAAACCGTGTAATAACTATACACGGTTTCTATATACAATTGTTATGCTGTCAGCATAACTTTTCAATTTTCTTTATGGTATGATAATAATACTTCAGGTGATAAGGACGCCGTTGTTGTACAGCGAGAGCATGATGATGAACAAAACGACGCCCAGCAGGATGCTCAGCCATCCGAAGAGCTTTTTCAGCCTTCTGCGCATTGGATAATCGCGCGTGAGCTTCAAAGTGTATTTTCCGACGTCGCCAAACAGCAGATACGGGAACAACGTCCAGAACCCGTACAGTATCACGATGAGAAAGACATGCGTGATGTAATATCTCGTTTCATGATGAGAATGCGTCTTGGGATCGACCAGTAAGACAATGTAAAGGATCAGCGTCGAAAAGTACAGGATCATCCCGAAAACAGTGAGGATCTTCGGAAAGATGTGCTTTGAGCGAAAGCCCGGGATCGGTCGATAACGCATTTCTTCGACGTCATAGCTTTTGATCTGTCTTAAATATGACTTGTCGTTGGTCATCACCGCGCGCAGATGAGCGGCGCTGAAATAGCGGTTCTGCGGGTCGAGGGCGATACAGCGCATGATGACGGGATACAGGTTTCCCTGATAGAGCATATCCCCGGGTTCGTATCCGGTCAAAAGAAAGTTCAGCAGCGCGCCGCAGGAATAGACGTCCGCTCTTTCGTCGGTCTGGCGAAAGCCGAACTGCTCGGGCGCGACAAAGCCGGCGGTACCCATGATGGTGGTATCGTGAGCCTGTTCGGGCTTTACGGTACGCGCAATATCATAGTCGATCACCTTGACGCAGCCGCTGCGGTCGATCATCACGTTCGACGGATTGATATCGCGGTGGATGATCCCCTGCCTGTGCAAAGCGGTCAAGCCGTTACATACCGCCGCGACGATCCTCGAGGCTTCCTTCTCACTGTAAACGCCGTAAGCGGCGACTGCCTGCTCGAGCGTGATTCCTTCGATGTATTCGCACAGGCTGACGCAGTACCCGCCGATGATATCACAGTCATAGATGCTCATGAGATTGACATGACGGACGCTGCAGAGCCTTCTCATCATGTCATATGATCCGGGGTCGCCGACGCGTTTTAACATGAGCCTGTTCGTATAGATGTTTCTGACGATCTTCATTTCGGGCGAAACGGTTGAGACGTCCTCTACCGCCCACAGCTTCATTTTTTGATTGTCCGTCATAATATCTCCCGAAAAATGTAAATCCACTTTGCTTTTTGACAAAAATATGGTACTATTATATCAATCATTATAGGAGAAGACTATGAAAAAATCAACCGACGAATTATTGAAAGCGCTGAAATCAAATAATCATATCGAGGATTTTTTCAAAGAGAACGCCTCCGAGCTGATATTCGAAAGCCTGGCGGAGCAGATCGCTTTCTATATGAAGCAAAAAGGACTGAAGAAAAGCGAGGTCGTGAACCGCTCGATGCTGGGCACCTACGCCTACAACATTATCAACGGTGATCGTAAGAATCCGGAGAGAGATAAGCTGATCATGCTGTGCTTCGGCTTGCGGCTGACCGCTGAAGAAGCGAATCGACTGCTGAAGATGAGCTCCAACGGCGAGCTGTATGTACGTAATCCGCGCGATCTGGTATTGATCTACGCGCTCGACCGCGGGCAGAGCGTGATTGACGCTAACAATAAACTGGACGAACTGGGGCTCGACCCCCTCCCGCTCCCGCAATGATTTTGATTATACAAAAAGGAAAGACAACAACGTGTCATTGCCGATGCGCTGTTGTCTTATTTTTTATATTTGACCCGCATGAACATCATCCTCACGAGGATGCTGACGCATATTATCAGAACGCAGGAGATCAGCTTTGCGGCATAGATATTCAAGCCGATCGCCGTGAGTCCCCACATTGCCGCGGTATCGCACAGCAGGAGGATTGCCGAGGTGAGCAGGAACCGTCCTGCGGAGACGTTCTCCGAGAAGGGGATCGCCTTGTTCAATATGAGCTTCAGCAGCTGGGCGAATATCCGCGCAATGACGCACGGCAGCAGCCATGCATGCATGAAGATCGCCGAAACGACGAACAGCAGATAGCCCGCCGCGCCCGCGATAATCGACGGGAGCTTATAGCGGAAGAATTCCTTGTCCAGCGACACGGTATCGGCGAACGGGCGGAAGTGGGAGGCGGCGTTGTTGTCGAAGTAGACGGTCTCGATCTCTTTTTCGATGATAGGAAGCTCCGACGCGTCGAGGATCATGTCGATCTCGAACTCGTAGCGGCGTCCCGGCAGCTTCAGGAAGCGGGGGAGGAGCCTGTCGGAAAAAGCCCTCAGTCCGGTTTGCGTTTCATAGATCCTTCTGCCCGTGGTCAGGTGATACAGCACGCGCGAGATGCCGTTGCCGATCCTGCTTTTGATGGGCGTGCTTTTGTCGAGATTGCGTTTGCCGAGGACAAGACTGTCGGGGTGCTGCTGCGCTGTTTCGCTGATCTTGACGATATCCTCGACGCGATGCTGACCGTCGGCGTCGGCGGTCACGACGATGTACGGCGGCTGAAATGTGTCTTTGATGCAGCCCAGTCCGTATTTGAGCGCCTCGCCTTTCCCACGGTTGGGCAGATAACGCCTGACGTCGGCATAGCAAGACGCTTTGTCAAAGATCTCGTCATATGCCGCGCCGCTGCCGTCATCCACGACGACGATGGAAAAGCCCCGCTCATTCAGCTCTTTGAGCAGAGGGATCATCCTGTCCTCGGGACAGTAGGCGGGTATCAGTGCGATCCTTTGCAAAACATCACCTCATTTCCTGTCGATCTTCCACATGAAGCATATCATATTCGGACAGGGTTATGCAAGTCTTTTTCAAAAAACCCGTACGAGATTACAGGCTTGTTGAAAAGATCCCGTAATAATACGAGAAAAAACCGCTAATAACGGATGATTTCTTGTTGACATTTTATAATAGGTATTGTAGAATATAATAAATATAAATGTGCTTTGGACAGCTGCAGGAAATGTTCTGCTTTTGCATGCGGTACATATCGGTTAAAGGTGAAAGAAATTGTCTAAGATTAGTTTGATATCGGCTCTGATACTCGTTGCTCTCACGCTGTGCTTAACGGCTTGCGGTGAAAGCAAGGATACGAATGCCACACCTTCGCAAAGCAGCGCGAAGCAGACGGTCTCTCAGGCACAGGAGTCCGCTTCGGCGGAGGACGCCTCCGTTCCGAGTGTCGATGAGGAAGGCTCCTCGGAGAGCAAAGCCGCGGCGAGCCGACAGGACGGTCAGGAAGATCAGGACGCTCAAGGCGATAGCGATGCTGAGGCGGCTGAGAACCATGACGCTCAGAATAGCGGCGGAGCGCCTGAGCAAAAGAGCGCAGGAGATACGGATCCGCAGCAGGGGAAGTCGGGGTCGGATCAGCAAACCGTCCGAAACGACGATCCCCAAAACGCAGAACCGGATACCGTCCGTCCTACTTCCTCTCAAACCAATAGTCCGCAAGACAGAGATAACGCTGAGGTGAATATCAATGACCTTTAAGCGGCGCTTTACAGCGGCGATCGTATTATTTGTCGTCGTTCTGTACTTCACGGGTATGGCTGCCTTTGCCGCAGAGAACATGCTCGGAGACGTCGATCACGATGATTCGGTCACGATCATGGACGCGACCTTAGTCCAGAGATATCTTGCCCATGCGCATGTGATCGACGACTTTTCCGAATCTGCCGCTGACGTCGACAGCAGCGGCGGGATCGAGGTAACGGATGTTACCTATATCCAGCGATGGGTAACGGGCATGGATACGCCATATCCGATCGGCGTACCGCCTTATCTGCCTACCGAAACTGTTGAAACTACCGGCGAAACGCCGACAGAACCTCCGACACAGCGTCCGACGGACGCCGAAGGATGGGGGAGCGAGATCTATCGGCCCTGACGCGAATCGTTACACTTTTAAGCTGAAGGAGAATGTCATATGAGTCTGTATATGAACGCGCCAATTTACTCATCACCGAGTTTGATACAGATGACGTGATTGCGACTTCCACACCCGCTTCTACAGAGCCTCCGGTAGTCTTGAAAGCCGAAAGAGAAAACGCTTACGGCGGTTTCAGCACCTTCGGCAATCCGCCGCCGCGCAGTTGGTTTTAGCGATTAATAACAATAGGGCGGACGAAAAGTGCCGCCCTTATTCTATTTCTGCGGTGTTTGTGTGACGCGCAAACGCCGCTGTGTGTTGATCGGGAGGATTATATGAAACAAAAAAAGCTGACGCCGAGAAAGATAATGAATATCTTGACAGGCTTTTTTTTCGCGCTTTATTCCGCGTATAATGTTTTTATCATCATCAGAGACTTCAGCGCTCTACCCTCGGAGGGATTATTGATCAGTGCGGTCGTAGCGCTGATATTCGCGTTGTTCGCCGCATATGTCTGGACTGCCGGAGTTAAGAAAAAAAACGCCCTGTTTCGTATGATCAGAAGGACGGTATTCATCCTCGCGCTTTTCGCGATATTCGTGCTCAAGGCGCGTATGATCGATCGGGTCATCCAATATATCAATTCCTTTATGTTCGAGACCGTTTTTTTCGACGGTGAAAAATTTGATTTTTCAATGCTTCCCGGTGTTCTTTTCGGCGCGTCATATTTCTTTACGCTGGCTGCGATGCTGCTTTTGATCATCTATTTCCTTTTTATCCGCAAAAGGATCCTGCTCTTTCCGAGGGCGTCTGTTGTTCTGCCGGTGATCGCGATGCTGTTGTTTATCGGCAGTCTGATTTTGGATATGATCCTTTGTTTGGGGTACGGTATCAGCTTAGAGGCTAATATGAAGAGAACCTTGGTGATACGTCCGGTATTTTATCTGGGGCTTATCGGTATGTGCGCGTACTGTCTGTAGGGCGATCCCTTGTTCCTCCCGCTGTCATTGCGAGGGAGCTTTGCGACCGTGGCAATCGCACAAAGAGGAGCAGTATCTTTCTTTCACATCAAACGATATTAACGTCAGGGGGATTGCCGCGGGATAAATCCATCGCAATGACACTGATTCATTATTACAGTCACCCTAAGCGTTGCAGATAGTTCTTGCTGACAGCGAACCGGTTGCTTTGTTCGGAAAGAAACAATGATTATACTAATCCTTAACTAATACTAAACTCTAACTAAAACGCTTGATGATCTATTGCGGAAAAATCCGCATAGCTTTGTTGGACTCCTTGACATGCGTCTGTATGCCTGCGTCGTCCGCCTCGCTCTGCATAATTTTCCGCTAATAACTTACCAAATTACAACGGAGACAGGTTATCCTGCCTCCGTTGTTTGTTGATGATTCGATTGTTGTTATTCGCTTTTGGGTAATGCCATTGTCAAGACTTGATTGAGGCTGCACATACATCCGCCGTAATACCTGTTGCCGTTGTAATTGTTATAGAATACACGGAGCTTGCCGTTTGCGTCATAGTAACGGATATACGCTCTGGCGTCGATCTTCTTGTCCTTGTTTGCAGAATCGCTGCCCTCATATGTCACAACAAGGGTGTACAGCCTGTACGCAGTGAGATTCCTGTGGTCATCCTTGATCGTGCCCATAGAGTTTGTCGTGCCTCTGGTGCAGTTGACGTTGGTGACATAAACATAGTCGTTGTCAGCATTCAGGCTTTCTTGCAGTTCATCGAGTAAATGACCGGAAGATGGGTCGAACCTCTCACCCGCAGCGTTCGTTCCCGTTGTGTCAACTCCGTTGACGTTTCTGCCTTTGTGCTGAAGTTTATACTTCGCAGGATCCGCTACATTGTAACCGCTTTCGCCCGTGAAGGTCTTGATATTATCCTCGGTAGCTACCGCGTAGCCGTACTCTACATCAACATCTCCCTCTGCGGTATTTACCTTTTGAGAAGACAGCACGTCGATATCGGAAAGCAGGCTCTCCTTCAGCGAGGTAACAAAGCGCAGGCCGGAAGGGGTTACATCATTAGGATCGGTATTATTCTGATTGTAATTGGAGTCGAACATCTTGGGATCGCGGATCTGAACGCCCGCGAGTCCGAAGCCGCGTATGGGAGTATCTCCGTAATTATTCGTGTCAATGTTTTCTCCGGTTTTTTGCTGCTGAACCGTACCGACGGGGATCCACTTGGCGTAGAGGTGGTAGTTGCCGTCTTTTCCGGTATAGGTCGCATTATTAGGCGCTGTGAAAGTATCGGATTCAAAATCAGCCGCAGTATTTACATTGGAATCGATATCAGCTGATCTTGAATATATCCTATACTTATTCGATGACGATGTTTTGTTGCTGCAATACCATCCCGCAAATACATACTCATCGCCTGCCCACTCGGGAATATCATAGAAGTGCGTTACCTCGTTCTCGACTAAGTCCTTCGGTTCATAAATCCTGAATTCTTTATTTCTCTCCTCGATCGTTCCGTCGGGCTTGTTCTCGTGGAAGATGATCTTGTAAGCGGGCTCGTCTACCATTTCAACAAAGTTGACCGTTTTGCCGTCTACATGGGTGATACCCTCGATGTCGATCGTGAACGGAATATCCGCGGCAAGATTGTAGCCGCTGTTTTCGGGAACCGCTGCCTCGTGAAGGATATAGTCGCCGGGTTCCAAGTCGAACGTAATGACGTCGGTCGAGGATGTGAACTGCGTTACATCGCTGTTGTCGATATGCACGGTTTTGGGAGTCGCGCCGGATTTAATTTTACCGTTAGCAGAATCCCAGTTTGTTGAATTATTCTCATAAACCTCGAGCTTTGCGCCCTCAAGACCGTCGCGCTTAGAGTCGACCTTTTTGATTTTTGCCTGAGTTACGGTGACATAGTGATAGGTAGTCTCGCTCCGGATATCAGCATCTATGCCGTTAAAGCTCGTGATCGTCGCGGTGTTGTCGATCGGAGCATCAAGGGCTGCATTGACCGTAGCAGGTACGATGAGCGTTATGGTTTCTCCCTTGGCGATCGAGCTTATCGTTGCGGTGAACGTCCAGATACCGCCGCTCTCCTCAACCTCATAGCTTGAAATGATCGGAGCTTTATTGATATCCGCCGGTTCGCCGTTATCGATCTGTACCTGAGGCATATTGTTGATGGATAAGCGAGGATCCAGCACATCCTGAACGACAACATTGTTGATAGAAACATAATCATCGGGATTCTTGACTCCCAGCTTATAATCGATGACGCTTTTGTTGACGACGCCCGCGCGGTGATCCGCATCCGCTCCGGACTCGGGGAATGCTTCCTTGCTGAACTCGGGAGTCGCATAGTGCAGCAGTACGCTGGTAATGGTCGTATTCTTGAATGGCTCACCCTGCATTGTACCGAACACGTACGCCTCGTTGTAGGTGAATTTATCATTATTCTCACTGTTATCGGGAGAATGCATAACCCTTTGTTCTTTTGCCGCTGCTGTCTACTGTATAGTTGCCGTCTCCGGTAACGGTCACTTCATTGTTTTCGATACCCTTAAAATCCATTCCCGAAATATCGAGGTATTCCAGCTTGGTAGAATAGAGGAAGTTGTCAAATTTTTTGACGTTTGAGGTATCAAAATGTGCGCCGGAAAAGTCGCGCGAGCTGATATACGCGTTGCTGTAATTAAAGTTGTTGTCGCTTGCGTCATAGATATTGGTACTGAAGCTGCCCGTATTCATATACCAGGACGCGAACGACATGTTCTAGCATTTTGAGGTGTCGAGGTTTTCAAAATTCTTGAATTTCGCGAGATACCGGCAATAATAAAACCAGCCCGCAATACTTTTCGGCGCGATTTTATTCTTAAAATTAACGCTGCGGATATTGTCGCCGACATTTGTCTGGATTTTTCCGTCTTTATCCTTGTATTTTCTTGAAGCGTCCTTAATCCACGGAGCCAGTACGTCTTTTGAAGTTTTGGAATTGGGGTTCCACTGATCGTAATTCCACGAAGGGTTCGGTCTGCCGCTGGTGTCAAACTTATAAGTCGTTGTAACAAACTCCGTATCGGCAAAATCGGTATACGGACCCGCGAAATAGTTAGAATCCTTTACGTTTTCGTTCTTGAAAACAAGCTCCAGATTATAATCCGCCTTTTTGGCAATACCGTCTGAACTATCAGCCGGTCTGCTCATATCGATATAATTCAGAAAGGCGTAGATCTGGCTGCCCTCCGCCGCTTCTTCGCTTTCCTCAGCGGATACGGTGAGGTTAAACGGCACTAAGCTCACCATTACCGCTAACACGAGCAACAGTGATACCAGTGCTTTACTTGTCTTTTTCAGAGTCTTTTTTCTAATCATACGATCACCCTTCATTTGTCGTGTAATGCTTTTGATACTAATCCTTAATGAAAAGATTTAATCAGATATTAGTGATGAATTTCACAGAGCGGGGCGGACGACGCAGGCAGGCTGGCGCCTGTCATTCTCTGGGTCCCCAATATGCCCCCTTTACGTGGTCTCCAAGAAGCCCCGCTTCTTGGAGAAAAGACGACAGCAATGCTTGCGGAATTCAGCACAATAGATGATCAAGGTTTTAGTTAAGGATTAGTATGAATATAATATACACCATTATAATAATACAACTTATCTTATACTACAAAATCATTCAAACTGTTATTAGCGAATTCTACAAAGATATAGTTTATATTTATTGATTTTACACAATAACGCGGCGCTGTTTTGACGGCATGAAAGCATCTTCGGCATTATGATATCGAATATCCCCGTTTTATGCTCCAATCTATGGACAAACCGTCTCATATTTGATACAATCAAAGTATAAAATCAACGGAGGGTTGACAAGTGAGCGTTATCGGAGAGCAAATCAAGAAGTATCGTGTTCAAAAAAAATATACGCAGGAGAAGCTCGGCAGCATGATCGGCGTGACGACGCAGGCGGTTTCAAAATGGGAACGCGGCGGAACTCCCGACGCAGAGGTTCTGCCTCAGCTCGCCGATGCGCTGGGCGTGAGTATCGACGCGCTTTTCGGCAGAGAGAGTCAGGACGAGCAGATGCTGCTGATCAAAAAGCTGAACGCGATGCCGAGCGATGAGGCGTTTCGCCAAGCGTTCAGCTGCTGCTGGTCATTCATTCCCGGATTAACGGGAGAAGAGAGCTTTTCGGAAAATTTTTACGAAGCCTTTTCCGGTCACTCCGACCAACAGAGCGATCAAAGCTCGTATATTTTAGCTAAGCTTCTGCGCGACGACGGGTTGGTGATAGCGCGGATCTCAAACGATCTCCGCTATTTCTTCCTGCTGGTTCGACCGCATGACGACAGCATCCTTGCGCATTTTGAGCACGAAGACGCCATCAGACAGGTTTTCGCGCTCCTTGCCGATAAAAAGATCCTGAAAACCATTTATTATCTGTATACGGCGTCAAACATCCCTGTCACCGCGGCGCTGATCAGTCAGGGAACCGGACTTGAATTGAGCGACGTCGAACGCTGTATGAAGACGCTGTGCGACAAAAAGATCGTGCATCCCATGAAGATCGCGTCTGTCGACGGAGAGATCAATTCTTATATCATCCGCTCTGAGGCAAACGTCCTGCCGCTGCTTTGTTACGCGGACGAGATCGCCAAAGGATGTCAGTATCCGATTTTCGGTATGTGCGACAGAGATAAACCGATATTTTAAACTATCGGTTGAATCGCTCTCTGATTTGTTGAAAAAACGATTAAACAGTTGCTTGATATTTGTCGGGCAGCTGTTCTATGATAGTTATAGAATCTTTTTGAAAGGATGATTCTTGATGAAATCTGTTTTATCAAAATGTTTCGCTTTCGCTGTTGCTATTGCCGTACTGATATCTGTTCTCTGCTTCGGGTCGGGTGTAAGCGCTTCGGCTTCTCCACAAAACGTGATCCGTATCATTGTTGACGACGACACGTTTAAAAACTATTATAACGAGGATTATGAAAAGGTATACTGCATGATCTGCGATGAAACAACCGACGAAGATGTTTCTTCATGGATGAGCAACAATGCAGAAATGACGCAGGTCGGTGAATCAAACACATGGAGCTATGATCTTGACGAACACGGGATCACGTTAGACCATTCACATCACTATACCGTGATGTTCACCGCCGATCTGATCGGCGCGATGACCGATGAACTTGTGATCGACAACTATGACCCCGCAAAAGATTATACCGCCGTATTCACTGAGCTTTTTACCTACGAATCGTTTACGGAAGTACCGACCTATCAGTATAAGTGGATCGGAGAGAACGAGTTTGACGTCGGCATGGATATCATCAGGATCAGCGCCGACAAAAACACCTTTTGGAATCCCATCGACAGGCTGTATTGCCGTATCGTTGATGAAACGGCAGGTGAGGAAGTGATAGAGATGGGGAGAATGACGCAGGAAGCGGATTCCGATATCCGGAGCTTCGACCTAGGCAAGCACGGCGTCGCATTGGATCCCGAACACACCTATACCGTAAAATTCCACGACGGAAGAGCAGAGTCGACGCTGCTGACGATCAGCGAATATGACCGTGCCGCGGACTATACCGCCGTATTTACCGGCTTGTTCATCTATGATGATGTTACCGGTATGAATCTTTCTGAATACAAGTGGATCAATGACGCTGTGATCCTTTACGGCGACGCCGACTGCGATGGGGAAGTGTCGATTCTTGATGTTACCGTGATCCAGCGCGTGCTGCTCCATTATACATGCGACAGCTTTAACGAGAAAGCTGCCGATGTAGACGGAAACGGTCTGGATATCACCGACGCTACTCTGATCCAGCGGTTTCTGGCTGAAATGATCGATCGTTTTCCCGTTGAAGGGTCAACAGCACATCTGCGGTGAATTCTTTCGGAATGAACAGAAGAATGAAAGCTGACACATACATTTCGGTTGGAGTACTTCCAATTGAATTATTCTGAGATCAGGGGATAATGACAATGAAAAAGGTCACAGCGCTTGCTTTGAGTCTGATATTACTGGCGTTATTCTTGACCGGCTGTACAAACGGCGCCGGAAACGACGTAAAAGAAGTCGATACGACAGAGCTGCCGTCCAGGTTCGATTTAAGAAACGTCGACGGCAAAAACTATGTCACTCCGGTAAAGACGCAGAAGTACGGCGACTGCTGGACATTCGCTCTGGCAGGCGCCGCCGAGACCGCTTATCTTTACGCTAACGATATGAGCGCTGCGGCAGGTGAGAAGAACGATCAGGTCGATTTTTCCGAAAAATACATCGCATGGTACATGTTTCACGGACTCACCGGGGATGACGTCGTAAAGGGAAAAGTCCGCGCTTCTCAGGCGGGCGAGGGCTTTGATCCGTCCAAGGCGGAGGAAGAAACAGGAGAACTGACCGCATACTATATCGGCGGCCCGTTTGTACAGACGGCAAATCTGTTCGGCTCGGGCTTCGGCCCTGTTGATGAAAGCGTTGAAGTGAACGGCGAATTCCCCTATGCGTATGACGACGATTCATCGGTCGAGTGGTCTCTTCCGCTGAACGCCGAATACCGCAGCGCGCCTGCGACGGCGCTTTTCAGAGAGCTTCGTATTCTGCCGAGTCCCGCCGATACGGATGCGGACGGTGATTATCGGTTCAATCGGGATGGGATCGACGCGATCAGGAAAGAGGTTTATCAGGGACACGGCGTCTGTGTCGCTCTCAATGCGGCTGATGCCGGATATAACGGAAAAAACCGCACCTCCTATTACAGCGGCTACGACGAGCCGAATCACGCGGTCGTTGTCGTAGGCTACGACGATGATTTTCCCAAAGAGAAATTCACCCGAACCAAATCGAACGGCGAAGAGATCGAGGATTCGACGCCTCCCGATAACGGTGCGCTGATCCTCAAAAACAGCTGGGGTCTGACCTCTTTTGACGGCGATATCGACGACGGTTACGTTTACCTGTCTTATTACGACCACAGTCTGTTGGCGGCGCTGAGCTTTGTGTTTGACAATAACAAAAATGCGAAGCATCCCGTGCGCAATTACGATCAGTACGATCTGATGATGACGATGTGGTACGGTACAACGGATTATGAAGACGAAACCAAGATGGCGAATGTCTTTGAGGCGGAAGAGGATGAAACGCTCTGTCAAATCGAGTACAGAACAAGCCGCCCCGATGCGGACGTGTCTTATGAGATATACACGGGTGCGGAGAAGGATGATCCGTCTTCCGGCAAGCTGCTGGAACAGGGCGTTCATTCTCATCGTTACGCCGGTTCTCATGTGATCGATCTGAACAGAGAATATCCCCTCAAAAAAGGAGAATGTTATTCGATCGTACTGACGATGAAACACGGCGATTCCTATACCGAGGTTTTCCCGTACGGCACACAGATCAATACAGACGTCGTTAAGCGCTTGGACGCGATCGGTATCGTCAATCAAGGCGAAAGCTACCTGTTTGCCGACGGCAGATGGAGCGATATGACAGAAATGAAAGACAGCCTGCTTGACAGGGCTTATCGGCAATGCGCGGAGAATATCGCCTCCGATAAAGCCGTTCCCGATATCGAGTTGGATCAAAAGACCTTTGCGGTAGACAATTACCCGATCAAGGCGATCCTGGCTCCGGACGGACAATAGTGTTTGAATAAATTATTGTATCAGGAATAAAGGAGAAATCAAATGATCAAGGAAGAACTGATCGAGCTGAGCTTGCCCTATTATACGGGGCGCAACAAAACGGTGCGCGTATTTGTGCCCGAGCACGAAGAAGCCGAAAAACTGCCTGTTATCTATATGACGGACGGACAAAACCTGTTTGAAGACGACCGTCCCGGACAGTACGGATGCTGGTATACGCGTGAAGCGGTTCGCGAGGCGCGTAAAAGCACAGGCAGGGCGGCGATCATCGTCGGTATCCACAATGATGAAAACGAGATCCAAAGGGCGAGGGAACTGACTCCCAAAAGCATCGGCGACATTTGCTTTCCGGACGATATCCCGGAGGAAATGAGGGAAATGCTGATACCTCAGGGCGAGCTGTTCGACGACTTTGTTATCAACACCGTGATGCCTGTGATCGAAAAACGGTTTCCCGTTAAGACGGGCAGAAGCGCAGCGGCGGTCTGCGGGAGCTCCTCCGGCGGCTTGGCAGCATATTATACAGCGCTCAGCCATCCGGACAGATTCTGTCTGTCAGGCGTTTTTTCTCCCGCGTTTCCCCTTTATTCCGCCGCCGATATCATCAGCTGGACGGCGTCGAGGCTGTGTGATCCCACACCGTATCTTTACTTCTACAGCGGAGCTGAGGGCGAGATGGAGAAAGCGATCTGTGAAAGCACGGAGGCGGTATATGACGCGATCACGGCGTTTTATCCGCCCGAGCTTCTCAACGAAGTCATCCTATTCGATCAGCCGCATCACGAAAGCGCATGGGCGCCGATCTTCAGGGATTTCCTGCACAAATTTTTGTTGACTGAAACCGTTTGATACGATACGAAGAGCATCAAGAGAGGTAAAGCAGTATGAAAAAAGTATTATCAATCATCTTATCAGTTGTATTGACAGCGGTAGTGTTGGCGTCCTGCGGCAGTACCGACAGCGGCAAAACAGAGGAAACGGCGGCTCCGAAGCCTGTGACGAATCTGTCCAAGCCGGATATGACGAAATGGCGTTTCATCGAAGAAAAGGACGTTTATTATCAGGTCGGTATCGATTACTGCGAAACGCCTGCCGACGAACGCTATGAAAAGCTTGCGGTTTTTGTACCCGGCGCGTATCTGGACGCGACCGATAACGGCGACGGCACCTTTACCTGCGTGCTGAACGAGAGTGCCGAGCTGGGCGGATATACCGCCTTGAACGCGCCGATCACGATGCAGATCTATACGCCTGCTTATGTCGCTGCCGATGCGCTGACCGACGAGTTTGTGTCTCAGAACAAGACTGTTTCTGAGGAGATAGCGGAAACCACGTCACAGGGCGTGATCTACGTCTGTCCCGGATGCCGCGGCATCAATGAGGGAGCGCCCGCAGGCGTTACCGACCTTAAGGCGGCGATCCGATATCTGCGTTACGCCGATGACGTCTTTCCGGGAGACGCGGAGAGCATCTTTGTATTCGGTATGAGCGGAGGCGGCGCGCAGGCGGCGATCCTCGGCGCTTCCGGCGACAGCGCGCTGTATGATCCGTATCTTGAGGCGATCGGCGCGGTGCAGGGAGTATCCGACTGTGTAAAAGGCGCGATGGCTTGGTGCCCCGTCACAAATCTCGGAACCGCCAACGCAGAATACGAGTGGATGATGGGCTGTACCCGTAAAGGCAGAACAGATGAAGAAAACGCGCTTTCCGACGGATTGGCGAACGCGTATGCGGAATATGTCAACAGCGCAGGATTCAAGGACGAAAACGGAAAGACGCTGACCCTGACGCAGTCCGATGACGGCATTTATCAGGCGGGCAGCTATTATGACTATGTCAAGAGCGTGATCGAAACATCGCTCAATCATTACCTGTCCGATAGAGATTTCGGCAACAGCTCCGCGCAGGAATACATCGACGGTCTGAACGCGGATCAAAAGTGGATTACTTATGACAAGAGCACCAACACCGCCTCGATCACAAGCGTCGCGGATTTCGTTAATCGCTGCAAGGTCGCATCCGATACCGTTGTCGCCTTCGACTGGCCGAACAGCTACAATACGCTGTTCGGTTACGGCGACGGTAAGGGCGCCCACTTCGACAGCATCCTTGCCGATGTGCTGACGCAGCAGAACAGCGAATATGCGCAGGAGTATATCGACGATTTCAAAAAGACCGATTCCTTCGGTTACAGTGTCAAGCAGCGCGTCGATATGTATACCCCGCTCTATTATCTGATGGAGAGCGAGGATGGATACGGTTCGGCGAATGTCGCACCTTATTGGCGGATCCGCACCGGTATCGAGCAAAACACGAACGCGTCGACGACCGAGATCAACCTCGCGCTTGCGCTCGATAACTATGACGGCGTCCAAAGCGTTGATTTCGAAACCGTATGGGCGCAGGGTCATGAGCCTGCCGAGCGTACCGGCAACAGTAACGAAAACTTTATCGCATGGGTCAATTCCTGTATGAATTGATCCCGAAAAGGTGAACAAACCTCTGCAGCCGGCAATCGACCGGAGGATACAGAGATAGTATGAGAACGGATCATGTGAAAGACGAAACAAACGGATGGATCCGCCATGATCCATAATTATCAGAAAATGAAGTATCAGTCATAAAAACGCCGCCGAAGCTGCTGTTTCAACGCTTCGGCGGCGATCTTTTATTGCTCTTTCAAATAACTGCATAAAACAAAAAATCCGAACAATTCGCCGATAAGCAAAAAGTTCGGATAATTTTGGTTTGGTGGGAGAGGGTGGATTCGAACCACCGAAGTCACTGACAACAGATTTACAGTCTGCCCCCTTTGGCCACTCGGGAACTCTCCCATATGTA
>JAFRBD010000086.1 GCA_017405065.1 Ruminococcus sp.
CATAATACCAATAATGGGGCTGTCGCGTTACTACAGTGAAAAAAACCGAGGCTGTCACAGAATTATGTGTTCTGCGACAGCCCCTTTAATATCGTGTTTTGTTTTGATGCAAAAGGTTTTTGACTGTTTAACTGTCGGATCATCATTCCGCCGTTCCCGCAAGTCCGATCTCTTCGGCGTGGGGGCGCATACCATCGATACAGACGGCGGCGACCTCGCTTACTTCCATACCGAGTATCCCGCAGCCCTGCTTGATCAGCTCGCGGTCGCACTTGGCGGCAAACTTTTTGTCCTTGAATTTCTTCATAAAGCTCTTGGTGTTCAGGTCGGTTATGCCGTTTGGGCGCATCCTCGCGGCAGCCTGTATGATGCCTGTCAGCTCGTCGACCGTGAACAGGCTCTTTTCCATATCGGTAAGCGGTTCGACGTCGGTGCATATGCCCCAGCCGTGACTCATGATTGCCCTCACATCCTCGGCGTCTACTCCCTCGGCGAGCAGCTCTTTCTCCGTATGCCGAAGATGCTCGTCGGGATACTTCTCATAGTCGTAATCATGCAGATAGCCGACAGCCATCCAGCGCTCCTCGTCCGCGCCGAAGTGGCGCGCCATAGCGCCCATAGCGTAGCATACGTTCAGCGAGTGGATTATCAGGTGCTCTTCGGTCACCATATCGCGATTGATCTCTTTTGCTCTTTCAAGTGTAAGTTTCATTTCGTTCTCCTCTCTGTTATAATACACTTTAATAATATACTTTCAGTCGTTAACCGATCCTCTTATCATAAGCATTACTTTGGTAAAGGTCGCTTTCATAATATACCATTGATCCGTATTTGTAAAGACAAACCGAAAAAAGCCGCCTCCCGCGTTTTGACCTGACTATTGCGCTGATTATGATAGAATAGCAGTAGCTTAACGGTATAATAGTATAGGCAATACCGGCTTATCGGTCGAGAATAATCATATCGGGGTAAGAAAAATGGAATTGTATACCGAACGCCTGATCCTGCGCCCGTGGGTCGAATCGGACGCGCAGAGCTTATATGAATACGCTAAGGACGAGCGGATAGGTCCCGCCGCCGGATGGCCGGCGCATACCTGCGTTGAGAACAGCCGCTATATCATTATGACGTCTTTGTCGGTTCCGGAGACATACGCCGTCTGTCTGAAAGAGGATAATAAGGCTGTCGGCGCCGTCGGGCTGAAGATCGGCGGGCACAGCAGCTTTGGCTTGCCCGATACGGAAGCCGAGATCGGATATTGGATCGGCGTACCGTTCTGGGGTCGGGGGCTGATCCCCGAGGCTGTGAACGAGATCATACGCCGCGCCTTTGTCGATCTGCGACTTGAGACGCTGTGGTGCGGTTATTATGACGGCAACGAAAGGTCAAAGCGCGCTATGGAAAAATGCGGCTTCAGATATCATCATACAAAAAAAGATGTTCACCGGGCGCTGATGGGCGATTTCTGCACCGAGCACGTTACGCGGCTCACGAGAGAGGAATGGGAATCCCGGTCTGCCGCGGCGGGCGTATAAAAAACGGATCCGCTCAAAATGATCTTTCGTCAATATTCTGACAGCGATATCGTACGCCGGCTGATTTTTATAGTTTTTTTCAGAAAACAAACCCGTCGATAGATAGACAAAGAATAATAATTGTGTTAGAATAAACGGCAGAGGATCAAACTGATAATTCTCTCCCGCAAATCATACAAGCGATGGTTCAAGGCAAAAGACGGAACTATCAAAAACTCATTTATCAGGAGGAAGCATTATGAGTTATTTTACACTTAAAGACGGACAAAAACTGTATTACGAGGACAAGGGACACGGCGATGAAACACTGATAATGATGCACGGCTGGACAAGTTCTCACGAAATATATGTTCAGCCTGCCGAGTCTCTGCAGGAGCAGGCAAGATGTATCATATACGATCATCGCGGACACGGAAAAAGCAAAGATGCTAACAGCGGGAGCCCCACTATGGAAACGCTCGCCGGCGATCTGAACGAGATCATTCAGGGGCTTTCTCTCTCAAACGTGACTCTGCTGGGCTGGTCCATGGGCGCAGGCGTGGTATTGAATTATGTGCGTCTTTTCGGATGCGGCGCACTTAAGCGGATCATACTCTGCGACATGACGCCCAAGCAGCTCAATGACGACGAATGGAAGCTCGGGCTGTATCAGGGCAGATATACTAAAGAAGATATGGAGCGCGACGCCGGTAAGGATTTTTACACTCTGTATAAGGAGTTCGCCGTTGCCGCTGTTCCCAAACTGAAGAAAATACCCGGCTTCCTTCTGAAGAAGCCGCTCAAAGAGATTATAGCAAAGTGCGACGAGTCGGTTCTCAGAAGTCTGGGCTCTTCCATGAAGCTGCAGGATAACCGTCCGGCGGTGGAACAGATCACGGTTCCGGTCACATATTTCTACGCTGATCCGGGCTCGCTTTTTTCGCCGAAGCTCGCGGACTGGTACAGGGAGCACATTCCGACGCAGTATGACGCCGTTTGCTTCCCCGAAAGCACGCACATGCTGGTCAGCGACTATCCCGAGAAGTTCGCTCAAGAGGTAAGCAAAGTTCTCTGTCACTAAGCGCCTCAGTCCCGCGGGGCGAAAGACAGGCTGAATCCCGCGGAGTTCACAGCGTCCGCATGGGCTGAATATTCAATAGTTTCTTAATCAAGGCAACACTGCGGATCATCCGGTGTTGCCTACTTTTAATCATTTGTGTCAATAAACTGTTGTAATCTATATATTTATTGATGTATCCCCACAATGTAACATCTTTTTTATAAGAAGATTGTTATAATCTCTTATTATGGAAGGGATATCAACGCTGTACATGGACGTCACATGGCAAAAAAAGAATAGTTTGGCGATGTGTTAACCGTGTCGATTACGGGAAAAAGTATTGTAAAGAATCACCGACAATTGGAGAAAGCGTTATTCAAAGATCAATTATGGATGCTGTAAAGCTGGTAGCCATGAGAAATAGTAATCTGTTAAAGATCCTGCGAACGCAGATCTCAATGAATCTAAAGTGTGAGAACAACGTTGATTGAAGAGCCTGTTGATATCCGAACCCTTCAAAATCGGACATCAGCAGGCCGCTTCATTTCAGTTAGATTTTATGCGGTTTTTCGGAGGGTAAAACGTTTTTTGTATTCGGACACGAAATTCAAAACTCTTAAAAACAGATACATAATAATAAAAAAAGGACAAATCCGAACCCTTCATTTTCGGACTGTCAGTTTGAATAATCCCCATGTTTACTGAAATAATCTTTTTCTTTTTCGTTTGGAGTCTTGTAACGGTTCTTTGAATGTGGTCTGTTTTCGTTATAGTACTCGATGTAATTATCAACCCCTGTTCTGAAATCTTTTTCGGAGTTGTACTTCGTTCGGTATAGTTCCTCGCGCTTCATATTTGCAAAGAAGCTCTCAACTACCGAGTTATCATATCCCGATAAATCAAATTCATCTGATTAAATGTATAGATGTAATTATATCTAATCTGACGCGTTTTATCAAGAGGTTCTCGGAATAATGCAATCATATACTCTTTGAGAATTTGCTGCTGAAAAAATACAATGAAATAATAAAATAGATATTGCCGATCGGTGAGTTTGATGATAAAATATACATGATAAAACACCGAAAAAATCATTGGAGGTAATCTTATGAAGCAACTGACAAAAGCGGTCGGCGTGATCCTGTCGATCGTTATATGTTTAGGCATGGTTATGATCGCTCCCGTTCAGGCAGGAGCTACGGCACCGACGCGCACGGTCATGCTGTACTGTATCGGCTCGGATCTGGAGCAGGACAGCGGGTATGCGACAAATACCTTTATCGGCGCGATGGAAGCGGAATATGACGAAAACGTCAGCTTTATCGTGATGACGGGCGGAACAAAGAAATGGTTTACCCCCTCGGAGTATCTCAGCGGCGCCGAAAAAATAGACCCGTCGTATAATCAGGTCTGGAAGCTCGAGGGCAAACGGGGGGAGGAAGCTCACGGCAAAATGACCCTGCTCAAAGAAACGGGAATAGAGGGCTACGGAAAAACCTCGATGGCGAAGCCCGCGACGCTCACCGCTTTTATGAATTACTGTTATGAAAATTATCCGTCAGACAGCTACGACCTGATCCTTTGGGATCACGGCGGCGGCCCCGCCTACGGCTTCGGATACGACAGCCGCGGCGACGATCTCAGCATGAGCGAGACCGCCAAGGCTTTTTCCGAAAGCGAGCTGATCCAAAGCAATAAAAAGCTGGACATGGTGATATACGACTGCTGCCTTATGGGCAACACCGAGATGATAGCCGCGCTGGGCGACTACGCCGATTATTTCATATGCTCTCCCGAGGAGGTGCCGGGCGGCGGTATCGACCACAAAATCTGGCTGGACGCGGTTAAGGCTGAGCCTTCCCTGAGCGGAGCCGAGATAGGCAAATTGATCGCCGACGACTTTGTCGATACCTACGATGATCCCGAGGAGGACGGCAAAAGCGCGGTCATGGCTGTAGTGGACACAGAGAAATACAAGGCGCAAATGCTTCCCTTGCTCAACGAGCTGAGCGCGATTCTGCTGGATGAAGCGACCGTGCGCGGCGAAAACGGGCTGTATAACTTTTACGACGAGATATATTCATCCGGCGCGGCATACGAGTTTGGCAGCGAGGATTACAGCCTTTTTGATCTTGAGAGTATCGTGTCGCCTTTGAGCTGTCAGCAGCTTGAAAGAAACGACAGCGACGCGGAGCTTTCCAACCGCTATACCGTTGCGGCAGAAGCGATTTTTGATATGATCGCAGAAGGCGACGCGGTGTATTTCGGCAGATCTGAGTCTATTACTTCAACCGCAGAGAACAGGAACCTGCGGAATAAAAACGGCGTTTTTTCGCGGATCGGCGATGAACCCGCTGTTGTGCATCCGACGGGCTTGAGCGTGTTTTATCCCTCGGGCGATATCGCGACGACGTATGATTATATCATGGCTGTGCAGGAAACACTCGAAGGGATGCAAGACGGGGAGGCAAAGACCTTTTTAACGCGGTACGCTTCGGCTGCGGCGTGCTATTCCCTGATAACGGAGTTCGGCATAACCGTATCGGAGCTTGCCGCCGAGGGAACAGAGGAGATCACTTACGATACGGTAACAGACCGTTTGGATCAGGAATGGACATATGAAAACTATACTTCTCCCGTCATCAGCTTCTTGGGCGAATACGTCTTTTCGGACAGCGACGAAGCAGAAGCATATCTTGCCGAGATAGTAGCGCAGCAGGCAAATGACAGCGTGACTTGTGACGATATAAGTGTAAATGACGGCAGAGTGACCATATCGAATGCGTCAACGCAGGCGCTTACAAGCATAAGCTCCGCCGCAGTCATAAAGGGCGCTCCGTCGTGCTTGGAATTCAAAATGCTGCTCAGCCTATACGGTTACAGCTATATGCACAGAGATAAGTATTTCCCGAGCGGCTTATTCTTCACTTTAAGCAGTACTACCGTCAGCAGATTTGAAACGGAAGCCGATTCGTTCACAGTCGGGCTTCAAAAATCTCCCGAAACCGTTTTTGCGGTTTATGACAGCAAAGGCAGCCCTCACATAGCCGATTTGCGGTTTACAAACGCCTCGCATACGGCGGGTTATATCCCTCTGGTGGTTTTGAAGGGCTATATCAATGAGGAAATTTACTATCTGTATGTCAGCAAAACAGAGGACGGCTGGCAGATCGACGGGCTCTCCGGAGAGATTGGCGGCTCCTATATCCCGATGGACAGCGAGGTATTCACCCACGAGAGAGATGAGATCGCTTACACGACGGTATCTTCCATGACCGACGCGGTGAACGGCGAAACGACGCTCCTGCCGATCAGCGATTTCTGCCACCTCGACAATTCGACTGCGGATTGGGGAATGACGATATGTGAGCTGCCCCTCAGCGAACTGCCCGAGCCCTATACCTATGAGCCGTATTATACGCTGACGGATATTTACGGCAGCACGATCGACATAACCGATTCTGTGCAGCGCGCCGAAGCCGGCGTTCTGTTGGGCGATGCAAACCTCGACGGCGTGGTGGATATCACCGACGCGACGACGATCCAGCGTTATGACGCAAGGATGATCGTGCTGACCGACGAAGCTTTGCGACCTGCCGACGTTGACCGTGACGGCGACGCATGCATCATCGACGCAACCTATATCCAGCGCTGGGAGCTGAAAATGAAAACTCCCGAGGGAATCGGTGAGCCGATAAGATAACATAACCGGAATATTATCATCAAGTGATCGGAACAGCGGGGATTTTCCTCGCTGTTCCTTTGTTTATCAGAACATAATATTGATCGTTTTACTGATTGAAATATCTACTGTTGGAATTCGTTTGTCCTCTATGCTTTCAGAACCGTAGAATATCAGCTTTTTATTGATGATATCGACCTTCTTGATAATACCTGTCAGCGTTTCATAGCTGCCGCCTTGCTTATGCCGGTCGGGCTTGAAATAGGTGACGCTGACGGTCGGATGCTCGCCGTTTGCGATCCTGTCGGATATCTCGCCGATCACCGCGTTGATGAGGTCGATCTCGTTTTCGGATAATTCGATCTCGCCGTCGGTTATTCTTGATTCCTCCGCGACCATATCTTCGTAACCGCTGAGCGCCTTGTAGGAAGCAAACTGCGCCGCGCGGTCGTATAAGCTCATGTGTTTTCTTGCGGCGCTTTGATGATGGGGGAGATCGATGATATCCGCGTATACGCTCCTTGCGTTTTTATCAGTCATCAGCCTTTATGCCCTCCGATCAATGTGTTGCGTTCGATGGTCGTCGCGCCGTCCAACAGATTCATACCCTTGACGACGGCGTTTTTTCCGTATCGGTGCTGTAAAGCAAGCATCGTGTTCTGTATCCGCTTTTCGCGTTCTTCAGCCGCTTTCTCAGCGGCTTTTTTCTTTTGCCCTTCGCCGTAATCCTCAAACAGATTGAGCTGTTCCGCTCCGACAGATGAAGGTTCATCCTCGTGCTTCAGATTACAGGCGGCTATGTTGACGCGGCGGATCAGCAGCTCCGGATCAACGATCCTGTCAAACAGAGCGGTCATGGTATCCATGATCTGATGCGTCGAGTTGGTGTACTTCCGCAAATTGCCGGTACCGTGCGCGTGTACGGGCGCGACGCGGCCGTAAAAGTCTTTTCCGACCTTGCCCTGATACGGCTCTCCGGTCTTGCGGACAAGATACACGGTACGGTGATTGCCGTCGGTTTTCACCGTCAGGCTTTCTCTGTCGTAATTGATATGCAGGACGATCTGCTTGGTGACGAGCTTTTTCCTGACGAGGTCGAGGGTAAGCAGTTCCGTCATTTCCTTGACGATCAACCGTCCTTTGTCGAAATCGTAAGGCTCCTTCAGCACTTGACCGGAAGTCAGAGAAGTGGTGGACGGACGATACGCTTTGACGGTTTCGAGCGTCGTCGGTTCCCAGCCCCACGCATGATCGATCAGCAGTTCCGCGTTGATCCCGAACAGTTGATACAGCAGGTCTTCTCCTGCCTGCGTGACAGAATAACGGGCGACGTCGCCCATCGTGAACATCCCGTAGGCTTCCAGTTTTGAGGCGATGCCGCGTCCGACGCGCCAAAAATCCGTCAGCGGTCGGTGAAGCCACAGCAGCTCGCGGTACTTCATTTCATCCAGCTCGGCGATACGGACGCCGTCTTCGTCAGCGGGAACGTGCTTTGCCACAATGTCCATCGCGACCTTTGCGAGATACAGATTCGTGCCGATCCCCGCCGTAGCGGTGATACCGGTGGTATGCAGCACCTCGCGCACCATCGTCATCGCCAGCTCGTGAGCCGTTACCTTGTACAGCTCGAGGTAATGGGTCGCGTCGATGAACACCTCGTCGATGGAATAGACATGGATATCCTCCGGCGCGATGAATTTCAGATATACGGAATAGATCCGTGTACTGTACTGTTCATAGAGCAGCATGCGGGGCGGCGCGACGATATAGGATAACTCAAGAGAAGGATCGGCGGATAGGGTAGGAGCGTGGAAGGACGCGGATGCAAAGTGATATTGTCCGTCCTCACCTTTTTGGATTTTTTTGCTTTTGATCGCCTTTCTCAGCCGTTCGCTGTTGATTTCCTTCACTCTCTGAACGACCTCAAACAGCCTTGCTCGTCCCGAGATCTTATACGCTTTCAGTGACGGAGAGACCGCCAGACAGATCGTCTTTTCCGTGCGTGAGGAATCCGCGACTACCAGATTGGTCGTGAGAGGATCAAGCTTGCGCTCGACGCATTCAACGCTGGCGTAAAAGCTCTTTAGATCGATCGCGATGTAGGTGCGCTTCATACAGTTGTTTCCTCCCATTGTATTTTATCATGCGACGGGCTTTTCGATGTACCATCTTCCGCACAGCGATTCAAACAGCTCGCTCGTTTTCTCAAAGAACAATAATCGTTCCTTACCTTTTATAACGACCGTATAGCAATCTCCGCTGTGACGTCCTTTGAGGGTGGACGCCGGACGGAAATCCTTGACCGAATCGATCATAAAAACCCTTCCGTCTTCCCATGTGATGGAGCGCGGCTTCATGTAGCCGGTCGTGTCAAAATCGGAGCTGACTTTGACATATACCTTGATATAATTCTTCATAAAGCCACCTTCCCGATTGTGATAATATCTCATAGAACAAATGTACTACAAAATGATAAAAAAGTCAAGAGGAAGATTTTGATATTATCTACAAACCAATTATTATCTGAGTGTTATAAGCGTTATATATAGTGTTGTATATGATAGGAGCTGCAACAGGCGGATCAATAATCTGTATCGCGGACAGGTTCTATCTTTCTCATATCGGTCATATGATGTACTGTTATCAAAAAAAGGACGGTGAATGCGATGGATCAAAACAGTATCAACATCATAGCGGATCATGTGCCGGAGAGGCTGAAAACGCCGCTGACGCGTGCTGTCACATCGATTTGCGATAAGGTGACCGAGATCGTTCTGCGTGCGGACAGACCGCTTTGCGTCTATGAATCAAAAAGACTGTATTTCGTGACGGAAAAGGGCTATCTGACCGATTCGATCCATGCAAACGATCTGCTGACCGTATCCTCGAAAGAGGTTGATCAGACCGTTCTGCTCCTGTGCCGTTATTCTGTGTATGCCTACCAGCACGAGATCAATAACGGGTATATCACCATCGGCGGCGGCGTCAGAGTAGGTCTGTGCGGTCAGGCTGTCATGACGGACGGGCAAGTGACCAACGTGCGTGATATCTCGACCTTATGCTTCCGCGTTGCGCGGGAAGTGAAAGGCTGTGCGACGCAGTTATTGTCCATGATTCGCCCATTCGGAGGCGTTCTGATCTGCGGCGTCCCCGGCAGCGGCAAAACCACCCTGATCCGCGATATGGCGCGCCAGTTGTCCTATACCTGCAGGGTCAGCGCGGCGGACGAGCGGTGTGAATTGTCAGCCTGCAGTTACAGCGGCGGAAGGGGCTTTGATATGGGGCTGTGCGACGTTTACGCGGGATATCCCAAAGGCGTTGCGGCGCGTCAGGCGATCCGCAGTACCGCCCCTGAAATCATCGTGTGCGACGAGATAGGGGATAGAAACGACGCGGAACTGCTGATGTACTCCCTGCGCTGCGGGGTCTCTTTCATCGCCACTGTCCACGCAGCGTCGATGGCAGATCTGCGCGGCAGACAGGTCACCGAGCGTTTGATCGATACGGGCGCTTTCCGGTATATCGTTTTTCTGAAAAACGACACGGTCGGAAAGATCGATCGGATCTATGAGATGACCGACAGCCGTGGTTAGGATACTGCTGTGTATCGTTATCATCTTCTGCGGCGCTGTGACGGGTCTGTATCTGTCGCGAAGGCTGATCAGAAGGCGCGATGTGCTGATGGGTTTTGAAAGGATGCTTCACCGTGCGATGACATGGATCGAATACAACGGCGGCGACCTGTATGAAGCGTTCTCGGAAAATTTCGCGGAGTTTTCCTTCAGCCGCGACGCGCCGTTCGATAAGCAGTGGCGGGAACTGGTGAAAAGCGTTTCTTCCGTGCTGACGAAGGATGACTTGCGGATCCTGACAGAATTTATCTGCGGATTGGGTACGGCTGACGTTGACGTCCAGCGGCGGCATATCACGCTGTATACGGAGCTGCTGCGGGAGCGGATCGAGTACGCGAAAGAGGATATCCGCATGAAATCGAAGATGCTCCGTATCGTACCGCTTTCGGCAGGCGTTGTGATCGCACTTGTGTTGATTTGACGTTTCCTTCCGGCGCCGGGGCGTTGCTTGTATAAAATAATACTGAGTTCCAAAACCACTTAAACATCGATTGCGATAAAGCGTTTAATGGAAACTCAGTATAAAAAGGATTGAAAATATGGACGTTGATATGATATTCAGAATAGCGGCGATCGGCATCATCGTCGCGATACTCAATCAGCTGCTCGTGCGCAGCGGCAGAGAGGAACAGGCGCTTTTGACGACGATAGCAGGGCTGGTGGTGGCGCTGATGATGATCATTTCCCAGATCAGCGATCTTTTCAGCACCGTCAAGAGTACCTTCGGACTTTAGTATGAGCATCCTGACCGTGTGCGGTGCGGCGATCATGACCGCTGTGCTCGCCTTGATGCTCCGATCGCAAAGCCCCCACAGCGCCTTGCTGCTCTCGCTCGCTTCGGGAGCGGTGATCATCCTCGGCATGGTCAAAAACATGCCCGATATGCTGTCGGGTGTGCGCGGGATATTGGCGGACGGCGGTATCGATACGACGGATGCCGCGATCCTGTTCAAGGTCATCGGGATCTGTTTTGTCACGGAGTTCACCTGTGACTGCGTGACCGAGGCGGGACTGCTCTCGCTGAGCACCAACATCTCTTTTGCGGGCAAGATGGTCGTCTTGCTGACCGCGTTGCCGCTCTTTCAAAACATCCTGGATATCATTACGTCGCTGAATCGTTGACATGAAAAAGTTTATTGTATGTTTTATCGTCCTTGCGGCGGTATGTTTCTGCTGCTCCGTCAGTATCTCAGCCGTAGAGACGGACACCTTCGACACAGAGATCCGACAAATAGAAAACAGCATCGGCGAGGAAGCGTCGCGCGATATGGACAGTCTCGGCGTGCCTCAGGTCGAAGATGTGATCGCGTCGGGTATCGACAGCAAAAAAATGTGGGAGTATTTGTCCGGAATCGCGGCGCAGAACGCTGCCGCGCCGATGTCGGCTCTGTTGATCATGACGGCGGTTCTGATGCTCGCGGGCGTAGCGGAATCGTATCAATACTCGCTGCGTTATACGGAAACAAAGGATATCATGAACGTGGTGACGGTGCTGTTTACCGCGTCGGTCGTTATTACTCCCGCGACGGGCTTAGCGTCAGACGCGGTAACGGTCATACAGGGCGCTTCGACAGTGATGACCGTCTATCTGCCCGTGACAGCGGGGATCATGGCTTTTTCGGGGCATACGGTATCTTCAGCGGGCTTCTATGCCGCCGCGGTATCGGCGGCGCAGGTATTGTCAAAGCTCGCTGCCAACGTCCTGTCGCCTCTGCTGAATATGATACTCTCGCTGTCGGTCTGTGCGGGGATATGCTCGCGTGTGACGCTTGCCGGTATAACGGAGGCGCTGAGCAAGGGCTTTAAAATCATCATCACGTTTTCGGTGAGCGTCTTTGTCGCGATCCTCGGGCTGAACGGTACGCTTTCGGCGTCGGTGGACAATGTTGCGAACAGGGCGGCAAGGTTCGGGCTGAGTTCCTTTATCCCGCTGATCGGCTCGTCGATCTCGGAGGCGTACGGAACGCTGCAGAACAGCATTGCGGTACTCCGATCGGGCGTGGGAGTCTTTGTGATACTCTCGCTGTTCGTGACCTTTGTACCGCTGTTGATACGGACGGTTCTGTGGTCGGCTGCGCTGAGTATCGCCAAAACGCTGAGTGAAGTCCTTGCGGTCTCGTCGGCTGGCTCGGTTCTTCATTCTCTGAATCAGTTTGTATCCGCCCTGAGGACGGTGCTGATCGCGGTGGCGGCGGTATTTATCATTTCGTCGTCCGTTATGATCCGGCTGGGCGGTGGATCATGAGCGCCTTGCAGAGCCTGTGCGTCACCCTGTGCTACACCTGCGTCGCCGTCGGAGTCGTATCGCTTTTAACGCCTCAGAAGCGTACGCGCCGCGTGATGGGATTCGTCATCGGTCTGTTTTTCATCAGCTCGATCGCGTCGGCGGTTGCCGCTCATACCGACGAGATCGCCGTTGAAGAGCCGGAAGTGTCTGAGATCGTTGCTCCGACATACTGTGAAGAAGATTATCAGCGACAGGTCGCGCAGATGACGGCGGATAATTTGACGGAAGCGCTGAATGAGCTGCTCAAAAACGAGGGAATATTCGCAGAAGATATTCAGCTTACCTTGAAAATTTCCGACGAAGGCAGAATATCCGTCAAGCGTGCCGTCATATATATCAATGAAGCGGATCGGGACAGGACTGAGAAGATCGAAAGCGTCGTCTACAGGAATATCGCAAAGGAGCCGGAAGTATATGTTGCAGGGGAAACATCTCAGCAAATGGCTGAGTGACAAAAGAACGGTCAGGGTCGCTTTGATCGTCGGTATCGCCGCGATCATCCTGATCGGTCTGACGCAGGCGATCGACTTTTCGCCAAATGACCGGGATCAGACGCAGGAATATGCCGAACGCACCGAAAATCGTCTGCTTGAGATCGTGTCGCAGATCAGCGGGGTAGGAAATGCAAGGATCTTTCTGACCATGGATAACAGCGGTGAGAACGTGTACCTCAAAAATACCGATCAAAAGACGGTCAGCATCGAGCCTAAGGTGCGCGGAGTCGTTATCGTCTGTGACGGCGGCGACGATCCCCTGGTCGTTTCCCGCGTGCTGGACGCGGTCACCAAAGCGCTGAATATCAGCTCGGATAAGGTTTGCATCACAAAATGATCCGCAATCTCAGATATCAATATGATTTTGCGGTGACTATTGAACAATTGTCAGGAGGAACGATATGAAAATCAAAAAACAGCATGTGTTGGCAGGCGCGCTGGTATTGGCGCTCGGAGCAGCGGTATACCTCAATTGGCAGTTCTCGGGAACGCCGCTCATCAAGCCGGCTTCCAAGGAACTGGGATCTGCAACTTATGTCAATAACGAAGCAGCCGCCACGGTGGATGAGGTCAAAACCGCTTCGGGCGAAATGACGCCCGAGGCGAAGCTCGCGCAGGCGCGCAATGACCGCACGCAGGCACAGGACAGCGCTCTTGAATCGGCACAGAACATCCTGTCGCTTTCCGACAGCTCCGAGGACGCAAAGGCTGAGGCTGTCAAAGCAGCCAATACGATCGAGCAGCGTATCCTCGCACAGAGCAATATCGAGGGTATCTTGACGGCGAAAGGATTTCCGAGCGCGATATGTTATCTTTCCGACTCGGGATGTACGGTCACGGTACTGAAAACTGAGCTGAGAGAAAACTCGCCGATCATCATAAAAGAAGCTGTCATCTCACAGACGGAAGTGGAGTTCAACAATATAGTCATTGTCGATGTATAGCTCATACTGCCGGATCGTCGGCAGCGTATCATGTTGATCACGGCATAAAGAAAACGGACGGATCGACCGTCCGTTTTTCGCATCAGTAAATTTCAGTCGCCATATGGCAAACTAACCGAACAGGAAGGGCTGCATAGCCCGCGATTCACAAAAAGCCCGTAGAGGAGAACGTATCCTCTGCGGGCAGATAACCTAAGCAAGTTTATTTCAGCATCTTGATGATATCGTCGTTCGGTTCGATCGCGGGATAATCCTCTTTCGATTCAAAAAAATTGAAGTTCGTGCCGTTGATTTTGTCATAGCTGTCCGCGTCGACGATGATCAGAGCGGAGCGCGGCGGCATCAGCATATCCTTTTCATACGGATACAGCGCCTGATCGGATGCGTTATCCGAGTCTGCGACGACGTACCAGTGTTCGGGCAGCTCATACTGCGACTTGATCTGGGGGGCGCAGGGCTTGTCGGAATTGTTGATGATCACACTGAACATTTTCCACTCGCCTTCGGCGTCGTTTTTCAAAGTCAGTGAAATGCTCTGACCGTTATAGACGATGTAACCGTCGTTGACCGCTTTGGTAGTGCAGTCGCGCAGCGGAGAAAACGCTTTTCTGATCCGGATCAATCCCTGATAATAGCTGACCAGATCGGCATAGTGGATGGTGCGCGCCCAGTTGATGGAGTTGATCGAATCGGGGGACTTGTAGGAGTTGTAATCGCCTTTTTTGGTGCGCGCGAACTCTTCGCCCGCCATCCAGAAGGAGATGCCGAGAGAGGAAAGGACAAGGGTCGCCGAAAGCTTGTTCTGAGAGATATACAGCTGATCGTTCGTGTCGTAATCGTCGCACCAGTTGGATTTGAGGATCTTATCCCACAGGGTCAGGTTATCATGCGCGGAGGCGTAGGTAACACACTGCGAGGGAGCCTTTGCCCAGTTGCCGAAAGTAACGGACGACGCGCCCATCATGCCCGCGATGACGTTATACGCGCCGTGGGTGGAGCCTTGGATGAAGCCCTTGCTGTCGTCGTCGGAACCGCCCTTGATGCCGTGGCGCATGTCGTCGTTGAACATGCCGATCCGGGAAGAGAGCTTCTTCGCGTTAGCTTTATTACAGCAGTCGTCGCCGGAGATACCGTTGTCGCCGTCGTTCGCCGTCCACGGCTCGCCGTACATCAGAATACGGCTGTCGATCTTGTCGAGCTCGGCGCGGATCTGATTCATCGTTTCGATATCATGACACGCCATCAAATCGAAGCGGAAGCCGTCGATATGATATTCGCTCGCCCAGTAGCGCAGAGAGTCGATCATGAATTTGCGGAACATGATCTTATCGCTGGCGGTGACGTTGCCGCAGCCGGAAGAATTCATGAATTTGCCGTTCTGCATACGGAAGTAGTATCCGGGAACGGTCTTTTCAAACGGAGAGTGTTTTGTAGAATAAACATGGTTGTACACGACGTCCATGATGACGCCGATGCCTTCCTCATGAAGCGCTTTGACCATTTCCTTGAATTCCCTGATGCGTACCTCGCCATGGTACGGATCGGTGGAGTAGGAGCCTTCGGGAACATTGTAGTTGACGGGGTCATAGCCCCAGTTATATTCTACGCCGGTCGCCTCGTTGACAGAGCCGAAGTCGAATACGGGATTGAGCTGAACGTGCGTGACGCCGAGCTTTTTCAGATAATTGACGCAGGTGGGATAATCGGAAAAGGGGATGCAGCTGTTCTTTTCGGTGAACGCAAGGAACTTGCCGCGGTGATCTTTGCTGATGCCGGAGGTATCGGAAGAGGAGAAATCGCGGACATGCACTTCCCAGATGATCGCGTCATTGGGCTTTTCGGGAACGACATGACGATCGTTCTCCCAGCCCTCGGGATTGGTTTCAAGCAGATTGACGACTTCGGAGCGCATGGAATTCACGCCGACCGCCTTGGAGTAGACGTCCTGCGTTTCACAGGTGCCCTTTTCGGTCTTGATGACATACGTGTAGTAGATATGATTCAGATCGGCGTCAATATATGCGGACCATACGCCGGTAGCGGCGTCAAAAAGCATCTGCTTGATGCTCAGTACCTGAGCGCCCTGCTCATAGAAGGATCCGGTGGAATAGAGCTTTAACAGCACTTGCTCTGCGGAAGGCGCCCAGACTTTGAAGGTCGTGCCCTCGGGCGTATAGGAGTAGCCTAAATCGTCGCCGTCATACGTGTTGTAGATATCAGATCTGTTGCAATAAAATGCGGTAGTACCCATTATATTATAACCTCACTTTATAACTGATAATACTTGATTGCACTTGATTGCTTATGCACGATATTTTATCATTATTCGCTATCTTTTTCAATAATTATTGGTAGGCTGTAATCATTTTACCCCAAATTTCGAATTTATTAATAAAATTTTCGATCAATTTTAGTGAAACTGTCAAAAGCGCAGTGGTCATTTTTTGCCCTGTTTGTTATATTTTATGATTGCATGTTCATTGTGTTCAATTGTTTACAAATTTTGACTGATATGTTATAATAAAAAACACCAAACAGAAAAGCGAGGGACATATATGTGTGAGGATAATACCAAGCGTCCTGAAAACAGAAATGATATTTCCAGATATAAAAAGCGCGAACAGGCTTTTTTTCTGTGCTTTGAGGCTTTATTTACGGAAGCGGACGTCGACGAGATCGCCGATAACGCCGGCGACGCGAGAGATGAATTCCTCAGCGATTACGCGATCGATTGTGCGAAAGGCGTTGCCGGGCACGCGGATGTGATCGATATGAAGATCTCTTCTCACTTAAAAGCGGGCTGGAAGATCAGCCGTATCTCCAAGGTGTCGCTCGCTCTGCTGCGCGTGGCGGTCTATGAGATGCTGTACATGGACGATATCCCCGTATCCGTATCCATCAACGAAGCAGTCGAGCTGAGCAAGAAGTATACGAGTGAAGAAGATACCGCCTTTATCAACGGCGTTCTGGGCGCTGTCGCAAAAGACCTATGAGCATCTATCTCGGTATCGATACCAGCAACTATACCACCTCCGTTTGTCTGTATGATTCCGACAGCGCGCAAGTCATTTCCAAGCGCAGGCTCCTGCCTGTCAAAGACGGCGAATGCGGTCTGCGCCAGAGCGACGCGGTATTCCATCATGTTCAGCAGCTCCCGCAGATGTTTGAAGAAGCGTTTGACGGCTTTGCGGATGAGATCAGAGCGATCGGCGTATCCTATGCGCCGCGTACCGCAGAAGGCTCTTATATGCCTTGCTTTACCGTCGGAACGGCGGCAGCCGATATACTGTCGTCAGTGCTGAAGGCTCCCGTGTACCGCTTTTCGCATCAGCAGGGGCATATCGCCGCGGCGCTGTACAGCGTGGATCGTTTTGATCTGCTCCGAAAAAAGCACATCGCTTTTCATGTCAGCGGCGGCACCACCGAGGCTTTGCTCGTCAACGGGGATGACGGCTTTGTTTCGACCGGACTTGTCGCGCGTACGCTTGATCTGAACGCGGGTCAGCTGATCGACCGTGTCGGCGTAATGCTGGGTCTGCGTTTTCCGTGCGGCAAAGAATTGGAACAGCTCGCGCTGCGCTGTGAGGAGCCGATCAGGGTGAAAGCGACCGTAAAAGGAACGGACTGCTGCTTGAGCGGCGGTCAGAATATAGCGGAAAAATACCTTAAAGAGGGAAAATCTCCCGCTTATATCGCGCGTTTTACGATCGATTTTATCGGCGCGTCGATCGCTCAGATGAGCGATCGTATCCGTGAAGCGTACGGAGATCTCCCGTTTGTATACGCAGGCGGCGTGATGTCGGATTCTATCATTCGCGATACTCTCAGAGCCCGGCATGATTGTGTGTTCGCTCTGCCCGAATTCTCCTGCGATAACGCGGCGGGCATCGCGGTGCTCGCTTATTTAAAGGATTGTATGTAATGGCTACACCAAAGGTTTTTACCGTATCTCAGCTCAATGCCCGCATCGGCGATCTGATCGCTTCCGATCGAGAACTGCAGATGATCTTTATCGAGGGAGAGCTGTCAAACGTCAGTTTCAATACGAAAAGCGGTCACCTGTATTTTTCGCTGAAGGATAAGAACAGCGTGATCCGTGCCGTCATGTTTGCGTGGAACTTCCGTAACCTGCGTTTTCGTCCCGAAGCGGGGATGAAAGTCATCATTCGCGCTCAGGTGACGGTCTATGAGCCGGGCGGACAGTATCAGCTGCGCGTGGAGGATATGCAGCCCGACGGCGTCGGCGTTCTGGCGATGCAGCTGGAACAATTGAAAAAGAAGCTCGATCAAGAGGGGCTGTTTGCCCCCGAGCATAAAAAACCGATCCCCGCGTTCCCGAAAACCGTGGGTATCATCACCTCGCCTACAGGAGCTGCGCTGCGCGATATCATAGATATCATCACACGCCGCTATCCCTGTGCGGAGCTTGTGCTCGCTCCCGTATCGGTACAAGGCGTAGAAGCGCCCGCTCAGTTGATCCGCGCGGTGGATCTTTTCTCCGAAAGCAGGGCTGCCGACGTCATCATTATCGGCAGAGGCGGCGGTTCGATGGAGGATCTGTGGGCTTTTAACGACGAAGGACTCGCCAGAGCGATCTATCGCTGCAGGATCCCCGTTATTTCCGCGGTAGGGCACGAGACGGACACGACCCTGTGTGATTTTGTCAGCGACCTGCGCGCCCCCACTCCGTCCGCTGCGGCGGAACTGGCGGTGCCGAACAGGATCGATCTGCTCGAAAACGTACAAGCCCTTTTCCGTCAGTCGATCAAATATATGAATCATCAGATAGAGAGCAGACAGAAGGACGCGGTCAGGCTCAGCGAATTGATTTTGGCGCGTTCACCGCTTGACGCCGTTGAACGCAGCATCGAATCGGTCGATTCGCTCGCCGTCAGAGCGACAAACGCAGCCGAACGCGGAATGGATTCCGCCTTTGCTTATGCGGGCGAATTGTTCAGCAAGGTCGAAGCGCTGAATCCCGTCGCTGTTTTGAACCGCGGCTTTGCCTATATCACGCATAACGGTAATAACGTCAGCTCCGTTCACGACGTCCAAAGCGGCGACCGCATCGACGTCAGATTCAAGGACGGCAGTGTTTCCGTAAAAGTTGAATAAAGAATCAGTCAAGCTGAAAACGGATGTTTGAGTGAAAGAGTAATATGAGGAATACTATGTCATTTACACACCTGCATGTACACACCGAATACAGTTTATTGGACGGCGCCTGCCGGATCTCCCGCTTGGTCAAAAGAGCGAAGGAGCTGGGTCAGAACGCCCTCGCGATAACCGATCACGGCGTCATGTACGGTGTGATCGATTTTTACAGAGAATGTAAGAAGCAGGGGATCCATCCGATCATCGGATGTGAAGTCTACGTCGCTCCTCGTTCCCGCTTTGATAAATCTTTTGAACACGACCGCGATTATTATCATCTGCTCCTGCTGTGCGAGAACAATACCGGTTATCAAAACCTGATGAAGATGGTATCTCTCGGCTTTACAGAGGGCTTTTACAACAAACCGCGTATCGACCGCGAACTGATCGAGAAATACCATGAGGGCTTGATCTGTCTGTCGGCGTGCATGTCCGGCGAAGTCCCGAAAAAGCTGCTTGCCGGCGAACCGGACGCCGCTTTGGAGACGGCGCGATATTACCAACGCGTTTTCGGCAAGGATAATTACTTCATTGAGCTGCAGGATCACGGTATCGAAGAACAGAAAAGGCTGAATCCCGAGCTGATCCGTATCGCGCGTCAGATCGGCGCCGGATTGGTCGTGACAAACGACTCCCATTATATCCGCAAAGCGGACAGCGAGCTGCACGATATCCTGCTGTGTATCCAGACAGGCAGCACGGTCAAAGAGAAAAAGATGGGCTTTGCGACGGATGAGTTTTATCTCAAGAGCGAAGAGGAGATGCGCGCGTTGTTCACCGATCTCGACGAAGCCTTTGAAAACACCGCCGTGATCGCCGACCGCTGCCGCGTAGAATTCGAATTCGGCAAGCGCAAGCTGCCCGATTTCAAAACGCCGGACGACGAAGATCACGACGCGTACTTCCGCCGCCGCTGTTACGAAGGCTTAACACTGCGCTACGGCGATCATCCCGATCGCTCCCTGATCGACCGCTTGGAGTATGAGATGTCCGTCATCAAAAAGATGGGCTTTGTCGATTATTTTCTGATCGTCAACGACTTTGTACAGTATGCCAAGAGCAAGGATATCCCGGTAGGTCCCGGCAGAGGTTCCGGAGCGGGTTCGCTGTGCGCCTACTGTATCGGCATCACCGGCGTCGATCCGATCAAATATAATTTACTGTTTGAGCGGTTTTTGAATCCCGAGCGTGTCAGTATGCCTGATTTTGATATCGACTTTTGTAAGGAGAGGCGCTCAGAGGTCATCGACTATGTCATCCGTAAATACGGAGCCGATCATGTGGCGCAGATCGTCGCTTTCGGTACCATGCAGGCTCGCGGCGCGGTCAGAGACGTCGGCAGAGTGCTTGATATCCCTTACGCGACGGTCGATAAGATCGCTAAGATGATCCCGTTGAGTATCGATATGACCGTCGATAAGGCGCTGACGATGTCAGCCGAATTGCGCCAGAGCTATCAGCAGGACGAAACGGTCAAGCAGATCATCGATATCGCGCGCGCTTTGGAAGGCGTTCCCCGCAATATCACCATGCACGCCGCAGGCGTCGTTATCACCGATAGACCCGTCAGCGATTATGTGCCGCTGGCGACTTCTTCCGACGCGGTCGTGACACAGTTCACCATGACGACTCTCGAGGAACTCGGTTTATTGAAAATGGACTTCCTCGGATTGCGCAATCTGACGGTCATCCACGATGCGGAGGTGATGATCCGCAGGCGCGATCCCGCTTTCAGCATCGACGATATCGATTATGCCGATAAGGCGGTTTACGATATGATCTCTACGGGCAGCACGGACGGCGTGTTCCAGTTTGAGAGCGGAGGCATGAAGAATGTTCTTGTCCAGCTCAGACCCGAGCGCTTTGAGGATCTGATCGCCGTTATTTCACTGTATCGTCCCGGCCCGATGGATTCGATCCCGACATATATCCGCAACCGCCATCATCCCGAACAGATCACCTATAAACATCCGCTGCTGGAGCCGATCCTGAACGTCACCAACGGCTGTATCGTCTATCAGGAGCAGGTCATGCAGATCTTCCGTTCGCTGGCGGGTTACTCGCTCGGCAGAGCGGATATCGTACGCCGCGCCATGAGCAAGAAGAAGCACGACGTCATGGAGCGTGAAAAGCAGATCTTTATTCACGGTTTGGTGAATGAGAACGGCGATGTGGAAGTGGAAGGATGCCTGCGGCGCGGTATCGACGAGCGTACGGCGCTGTCGATCTTTGCCGAGATGGAGAGCTTTGCCTCTTATGCGTTCAACAAAAGCCACGCCGCCGCGTACGCCGCTGTTTCCTATCAGACGGCTTATCTGAAATGCCGCTATAAGCGCGAGTATATGGCGGCGCTTCTGTCGTCGGTCATCGATAACCAGAATAAGACTGCCGTGTATATCGGAGAATGTCACCGGATGGGGATTGCCGTGCTGCCGCCGAGCGTGAACGAAAGCGACAGTAAGTATACCGTTTCATCGGACAATATCCGATTCGGGTTATCTGCGGTCAAGAATCTCGGACTCGCGTTTATCGCCGCTATCATCAACGAACGCAGATTACAGCCTTATCAGTCCTATTACGACTTCTGCAGACGGCTCAACGGCAAGGGGCTGAACGCCCGTTCGCTGGAAAGCCTGATCAAGTGCGGCGCTCTGGATCATCTCGGACATAATCGCCGCCAGATGCTGGCGGTATCCAAAACGATCCTCGACGATCTTGAATACGAACGCCGCAACGGCGGAACGGGGCAGATCTCGCTTTTTGATATGGGCATGAGCGATTCCGCTTCTCAGATCGCGATCCCCGAGCTGGAGGAGTTTCCGCTGATCGAACTGCTCAACATGGAAAAGGAAATGGCGGGCATGTATCTGAGCGGTCATCCGCTCGATGAATACGCTTCCTTTGCCGAAAAGGTTCATGCCGACAGGATCGGCGATATCCTCGATCCCGATGATGAGCGATATAAGGATCGCTGTAAGGTCAGACTGATCGCTTCTGTCAACAAAAACAAAACGCAGGTCACCAAAAACAATAAAATGATGGCGTTTGCCGAAGTGGAAGACCGCTGCGGCTCCTGCGAGATCATCGTATTTCCGAATGTGCTTGACGAATCGCGCGGCGCGCTGCATCCGGGCGCCGTGATCGAGATCGAAGGAACCCTGAGCGTGAAGGAAGAGGAAGAACCGCGCGTTCTGGCGGATAAGATCACTGCCCTGCCACCCGCGTCCGAGTTGAAGGGAGTTACTCCCGAAAGCCGAAAAACGCAGCCGTCTGCAGCGAAACAAACGTCGTTCCGCGAGCAAAAGCCGCTGCAGGGACAGACGCTGTATCTGAGAGTACCGTCGCGTGACTGTATCCCGTACCGAAAGGCGAAGAATATCCTTGAGATCTTCGGCGGCAGCACGCGCGTGATCTTTTATCTGAGTGAAACAAAAGAGCAGCTTCTCGCGCCGCACAGCCTCTGGACTTCTCCGAACCCCACGATGATGGCGGAACTTTGTTATCAGTTGGGCGAAGAAAACGTGATACTGAAATAATAATAGGGAAGGACTGACCGGCTTGCGGTTGGTCCTTCCTGATTTTCTTTGATGAATTTTGTATAAATACTTGATTCTGAGCTATCTTTTGTATTATAATATATAAGTAAAAATTTAATTGATTGAGGAGGCTATATTATGGCGAAATCATTAGCAGTATTAACCAGCGGCGGCGACGCTCCGGGCATGAATGCGGCGGTCAGAGCCGTTGTCAGAGCCGGTATCAATAACGGCTTTCAGGTCTACGGCGTCTATAAGGGCTATAACGGATTGTTGAATCAGGACGTCAAAGAGATGGGACTGCGTTCTGTTTCCGATATCCTCAGCCGCGGCGGTACGATCCTCTATACCGCCCGCAGCAAGAAGTTTGTTCAGGTCGAGTACCAGAAGCAGGCGGCTGATTATTGCCGTTCACTGGGTATCGAAGGTCTGGTCGTCATCGGCGGCGACGGTTCCTTCCGCGGTGCGAGGGCGCTGTCCAATCAGGGCATCCCCTGCGTTGCGCTTCCCGGTACGATCGACAACGATATCGCTTGTACCGATTATACCATCGGTTTTGATACCGCGATGAATACCGCTGTCGAAATGATCGATAAGATCCGCGACACCGCTCAGAGCCACGACCGCTGCTCTGTCGTAGAGGTCATGGGTCGTCACTGCGGCGATATCGCGCTGGAGACCGGCATCGCGGTCGGCGCTACCTCCATCATCGTCCCCGAGGTGGAATATGATCTGGAGCGCGACGTCATCACCCGCATCTATGAGCAGAAGGATACAGGCAAAAAGCATTTTATCGTTATCGTTGCGGAAGGCGTCGGCGGTTCTCAGGAGATCTCTCATTATATCCAGCACCGTACAGGCATCGAGACGCGCGCCACCATCCTCGGTCACGTTCAGCGCGGCGGCTCGCCGACTCTGCGCGACCGCGTCATGGCTACCAAGATGGGCGTCGCGGCGGTTGAACTGCTCTTAAACGGGATAGGCAACCGCGTTATTGCTTCTCACGCCGGCAAGATCGTTGATTACGATATCTCCGAAGCGCTGGATATGCCGCGCGTTTTCAATAAGGATCTGTATGATATCGCGATGAAGGTTTCGATCTGATCGCTCTATTCCGATAAGATATGGGTATTCAGTATTTTTATAATTTTTGTCTCAAAGAGATCGACGATACCGATTTAGAGAGCGATATTCTTTCTGCAGTCCGCAAAAGCTATTTTGCAGCCAATGAAAAGATCCGTGATAAGATCACTTACGACAGCGAAGGCGTTTCGATGCTTTATGATTACTGTATCGAAAGGGACAAGCCTCTCCGCTGGACGGTCAGGAATCCTCAGGGCGGTCTGGTGCAGGAAGTGCTTCCCGCCGATTCCGGCAGATATTATCTGTGCTTTTATCGCGGCGATACGCTCTTTAAAAGATTGTTGTTCAGTAAATTTCATACGCTGCTGAAGGTTGAATATATGGATGACAGCGGGTCGGTAGCTCGTTCTGTTGAGCCGCGTAAGGTACAGGGCGGTTTATGCCTGCTTTATACGGACGCCGGACGGGTCGAACCGATCGTTCTGTCCGAGATGCCTGACGTCACCGATGATCGTGTCGCTCAAATTGTGCATGACGAGTTCGGGGATTACACGGTATCCGCTTCTACGGACGTCGGTATCGTTTGGTATATGACCGATGAGCAGACAGCACGTTTCAAGGCGTTTGTTGAACAAACGGTTCTGGCTGTTGAGAATGAGCAGGAAGAGAGCTTTGTGGGCGGCGATACGCCTTTGCTCGATAAGATCAACGCGAAGGATTTCAACATGAAACGCAATCTTTCCGCGTCGCTCGATATCTCACAGGCAAAGAGCTTCTCTGCTCCTGCCGATCAGGATATCGTTGAAGAAGAAACGATTGTTGACGGTTCCGATGAAACGGTCGTTGATGATCCCGATGAAACGGTCGTTGATACTCCTGCGGAAATCTCAAAGCCCGATACCGGACAAACTCCCGAAAATCCCGGTCTGAAGCCTGATAAAGAGATCATGGCTGACGGCGCCGTGTATACGTATTACGGCGAGCTGGATGATAACGGCAATCGCTCCGGTCACGGCAGAACGCTGACCGATCAGGGACGCACCGCTTACGAGGGCGCGTATCGCAACGACAAGCGTTCCGGCAAAGGCGCTTATTTCTATAAGGACGGCACCTTGTGTTACAGCGGCGACTGGTCAGAGAACGTGCGCCACGGCGTCGGCGTCGGCGTCAGCTCACGCGACGGCTCCATGCATGTAGGCCGCTGGGTGAACAATAAGCCCGAGGGCAACGGCGTCAGATTATCTGCCGAAGGCGAGATCAGATTTGTCTGCAAGGAGCTCAGCGACGGCGAGACGGTATTGATGAATTTCCTCGATGACGATACCGTTTTGATTTCAAAATATGATAAAAACGGCAGTAAGCTGTCGGAAAAGAAGATTTCTTTGATTGATTAGGGCTTCTTTGTACGTTTGGTTTTTATTATAAGCCCTGAAATGACGAAAGCGCGGAGTGGAAACATTCCGCGCTGTTTTTTGTATAATAATGATACGCTTCTTCCATACTATTGACATCGTATCATACTAAGTCCAACAAAGCTATGCGGTATTATCGCAATTGATGATCAATCATTTCAGTTAGAGCTTAGTATAACACGGTAATCTGTACAATAATAAGGAGAAAATGTATGAAAAGAATCATTGTATTGCTTTGCGCTGCTGTTTTGCTCGCTCTGAGCCTGTGCGCCTGCATGAACACCTCAGCCGGCAGGGTAGACGACAAAGCGACAGAAGCGTCGACTATAATGACGCCTACCGAAAGAGATAAAACCCGCGATATCGCCGATGATAAGGAGCATAACGTAAAACCGACCGAAAAAGGTTCCGATATGATGGAAACCATTGCAGACATTGTCGCGACCGAGTGGGATGAAATGGTAGACGACGGCGAGGTGGAGGACGGCGACGGCAAAGTCGGCGATCTGGAAAACCATGACGGCGACGGAAACGCTGCCCCTGAAGATGAATAAGCAGGTATCATTTACCTGCTTACATATATACATGGTATATCATTTATATGGGAACCCGCTGTCACAGCGGTATGATCGTACTGACGAAACCGGGCAGGAGAGAAACGTGATCTCCTGCCCGTCATTTATATTACTTTTTCCAGATCTTGTTTGAGCTTTCCGATGATGCGCTTTTCAAGCCTTGAAATGTAGGATTGCGAGATCCCCAATAAATCGGCTACTTCTTTCTGTGTGTGCTCCTTGTTGCCGTTGAGTCCGAACCGCAGTTCCATGATCATCGCTTCACGCGTATTCAGACGGCTGACAGCCTCCAATAGCTGATTGATCTCCACCTCCTGTTCGATGTCCGCGCTGACGGTATCGTTCTCCGAGCCGAGGATATCGCTGAGCAGCAGCTCGTTGCCGTCCCAATCGGTCGACAAGGGTTCTTCGATCGATATTTCGTACTTATTCTGCGACGTTTTGCGCAGGAACATGAGTATCTCATTCTCGATACAGCGTGAAGCGTAAGTGGCGAGCTTGATGTTGCGGTCGGGTGAGAAGGTGTTGACCGCTTTGATCAGTCCGATGGTACCGATGGATATCAGATCCTCGATATTGACGTTGCTGTTTTCAAACTTTTTGGCGATATATACTACCAGCCGCAGATTGTGGACGATCAGCGGTTCGCGTGCCTTCTCGTCGCCGTCTTTGATCTGCTGCATGATCACCGCTTCTTCCTCCTTGGACAAAGGCGGGGGAAGGGCGGCGGATGAATTGATGTAGTATACGCTGTTGGACAAAAAAATGAATCGCAGCTTAAACAGGATATTTCTGATGAATTGCATATGTATCACCTGATGATGTCAGAATTGATGAGTGCTTGATAATTCGGATTATCGATTTTTCCGGACGCGATGTAGATATCTTTATCGACGGTTTGTTGATTGATGATCACGCTGTCCGCTTTGACGCCGTTCAGATAAGACTTTCCGCTCAGAGCGGTGTAGGGGATAACGCGCAGCGGCTGCTGTGTATCGACGGTAAAGACTGACGGATCCGCAATGATTACGGGAGCGGAGGAGAACGGCTCAAGCAGATGGCATCCCGTGTCGATCTTGCCCACGCATGAATACGTCTTTTGCATGACAGAGAATTGCAGAGAGACGACGGTGCTTTTGATCCTTTCCGAGAATAATTTGTTGACTGCCAATAAAATCACATAGATCACTGCTGTCAGTACCGTGAGCCACAGCGGATCGTTCTGCAGATAGACGACGTCATTGACGATGACCATGTCGGGCGGTTTGAATATCTGATAGAATAAAATAAAGAAACCGCAGTAGCCGACGGATGTAAGGACTGTGCATAATATGGCTTTTATATATTCAAATCTGCCGTTCCATCCGAAAGAGATCATCGTGATCAGCGCAGAGGAAAGGATCCTCAGCAAAAACAGGAAGCCTTTATTGTTTGGCCCGAAGAATACCGGCAGAGAAAACAGCGAGCCGATAAAAGCTCCCGAGAGGATGCGATATAAACGGCAGTTCCTTTTGAGCAGCCGTTCCGTCGTCATCAGTATCGCGTAGTTGATGATCGTATTGACGAACAAAAGGATATCTACATAGATGATCAACTTATCCCTCCGTTCCTTGGTTCTATTATCGCACCGTATGGCTGCGATACATGTCAAAGCAGACGTAGTCGTTATTGTAAGAAACCGTAAAATTGCATTGATGATTACAGGAAAATGATTTAATAATTCTTTATCGGAATAAATGTGTCGATTTTTTGGTCAAGTTATTATTTTTGTCTTGAATACGGCAAAAAACAATTGACTTCACGAATGATAAAGGGTATTATATGAGAGAATGTACAATATGGTGGTGATAGGATGGCAATGTCCACAATAGATAGGGTCAGAGAAGCCGAGATCAAAGCGAATGACCGTCAGGATGAGGCTCAGATAAAAGCGGAGCAGATCTTGACCGACGCGAAGCGGCAGGCGGCTGACCTGATCGCAAAAGCCGGACAGAAGGCGGCTGAGTTTGATGACCGTGCCGCAGCCGAAGCAAAGTCCCGCGCCGATGATATTATTCAGCAGCGCAAGGCACAGGCGCAGGCACAGGCGGATGCTTTATCGGATAAGACCCTGAAGCTCAAGCAAAAGGTTATCGACAAGCTGATCATAGAAACATTAGTTTAATCTACCTATAAATACGTGCAGTAAGGGGGAGCATCATGGCTATGCTCAGAATGCAGCGCGTCTATGTATACGCGCTGTTGAAATACTGCAAGGATATTCTGGAAGCCCTGCAGCGGCGCGGAGTGATAGAGATCGAGGACATCGATATGGAGGACAGCGTCTTTTATAAAGAAGACGCCGCCTCTTCTCAGGATAACTATCAGCGTACCGCGTCTACCGCGCGGGAAGCCGGCGAGATCTTATCTCGTTACGCTCCGCGAAAAAAGGGCTTGCTCAGTTCTTTCAAGGGCAGGAAACAGTTGACCCGCGCCCAATATGATGAGCTGGTCGAACAAACGCAGAGTATCCTTCAGGTCGCATATGATATCATAGCGGCACAAAAGAATATCGATACATGCAACGCCGAAAAGATCAAGTATCAGGCTCAGCTCGAAGCGATGCAGCCGTGGCTCGGTCTTGACGTTCCGATGACGTTCAACGGCACGGCGACGACCAGAGCTTTTATCGGAAAGTTCCCGGGCGCCGAGACTGCGTCTGATATCACAGCGGGATTGGCTGAGCTGATCCCCGAGATCGAAGGGATCGAGATCGAGATCATCTCGTCCGACTCCAATCAGACCTGCGTTTTTGTCCTTTGCTCACGCGCCGATGCAGACGCGGTATCCGACGCGCTCAGACGCATAGGCTTTGAGTATCCGTCCTACATATCGCCCGCCGTTCCCGGTACGAGGGAGAAGGAGATCAAAAAGCATCTGCGCAATCGCGATGAACGGATCAAAAAAGCGGAGGATTTCATCTGCTCATGTGCAGAATACGCGGATAAGCTCGATTTTCTCGAAGATTATTATGTGATGAAGGCTGAATGTTACGCGGTGTACGGCGATATCGCTACTTCGCGGAACACCTTTGTCATGACGGGATATGTTCCTCAGACGAAGGCGCAGGAGTTAAAAGAATACCTCGAGAAAAACTTTGAAGCGGAAGTGGAGATCGAAGAAGCGACGGAAAACGACGCTCCCGTTGTGCTCCGCAATAATAAATTTGCCGAACCGACCGAGACGGTACTCGCGACCTACAGTTATCCCGATCATCATGAAGCCGATCCGACTTCGATCATGGCGATATTCTATTATGTATTTTTCGGAATGATGTTTTCCGACGCGGGCTACGGCATTGTGATGTCGCTCGCCTGCGCGATCGTGCTTTTGAAGTTCAAGGGCATGGAGCCGGGATTGAAAAAGAGCGTGAAGATGTTCTTCTGGTGCGGCGTTACCACCACCTTCTGGGGCTTGATGTTCGGATCCTTCTTCGGCGATGCGGTGTCTGTGATCTCCAACACCTTCTTCCATACCGCCCCGCCGAATATTCCGGGATTGGTCACACCGATCTGGTTCAATCCGGTCGAGGATCCGATGCGCATGCTGATGTTCAGCTTCCTGCTCGGTATCATCCATCTGTTTACCGGTCTTGCGATACAGGCTTATAACGATATCCGGTATAAAAAGGATTATTTGGCGGTCATTTATGACGTCATCAGCTGGTATCTTTTGGTCGGCGGCGGTATTCTGGCGCTGCTCACCATGGATATGATGCAAAATATCGCGGGCTTCACGCTCCCGCCGATCTACGGTACCGTCGGCGGTATCATGGCGGGCGTCGGCGCGGTCATCATCCTGCTGTTCGCGGGAAGAGAGAGCAAAAACCCGATCATCCGTCTTTGCAAGGGCGCCTACGGATTATACGGTACGACCGGTTATCTGAGCGATATCCTGTCCTACAGCCGTCTGCTGGCGCTGGGTCTCGCGACAGGCGTTATCGCTTCCGTATTCAATAAGATCGGCAGCATGATGGGCGACGGCGTCGTCGGCGTCATCGTGTTTATCCTGATCTTCATTATCGGACACGGCGTCAATATCGGCATCAACGCCCTCGGCGCTTATGTCCACACCAACAGGCTTCAATTTGTTGAATTCTTCGGCAAGTTCTATACGGGCGGCGGAAAAGAATTCAAACCTTTTAAAATCAATACCAAGCATTATACAGTCAAGGAGGAAAACTAATCATGGCAGAAATATTGAACAACTCAGGATTATTCTTAGCGCTTCTCGGCGCGGCGTTCGCAACCTTTATGGCGGGCATCGGCTCCGCGATCGGCGTAGGCAAAGCCGGCGTAGCGGCTGCGGGCGTATTGTCCGAACAGCCCGATCTCTTCGGTAAGGTTCTGATTTTCCAGCTGCTTCCCGCGACGCAGGGTATCTACGGACTGCTCGTAGGCTTTTTGATCCTGTCTAACGTCGGTTTGCTCGGCGGCGGCGTGGAAGAGATCTCTCTCTTAAAGGGCTCTCTCTACTTTGCGGCTTCTCTGCCGATCGCGTTCGCGGGTTATTTTTCCGCAGTACATCAGAGCAAGTGTTCGGTAGCCGGTATCGGCACCGTTGTCAAGAAGCCCGATCAGATGGGTAAAGCGCTGATCCTGCCCGCAATGGTAGAGACCTACGCGATCCTCGCTCTGCTGATCTCCATTCTTGCCGTTAACGGTATCAGCGGTATTCAGGTTTGATTTGAGGAAAAACTATGTCCGGTATTGATAAAATCATACAAGAAATAGAACTCAATACAGAAAAATCATGTGAGGCTGTCCTCAATAAAGCGAAAGCAGAAGCGGACGGTATCCTTTCCGACGCTCAGAAAGAGGCGGAAAGGATCATTCGCGAAGGAAAAGAACAAACCGCTTTGCGCGTTGCCGATATCAAAAAGCGCGGAGAGTCTGCCGCCGATCTGGAAGAAAAGCGCATCATGCTCACGACAAAGCAGCAGATCATTTCTCAAATGCTTCAAAACGGTCTTGATGCGGCAAAGAATCTTCCCAAAGACGAGTATTTTCAGCTGATCCTGAAAATGGTGGCGAAATACTCTCTCCCTGAAGAAGGCGTGATCTTCTTCGGCGAAAAAGATAACCATCGTATTCCCGCCGGATTTATTCATGAATTGAATCAGGCGGCTAACGGCGGCGTCGTGTTAGCGAGTAAATCTGTTCCGATCGACTCTGGTTTTATCCTCAAATACGGCGGTATCGAACAGAACTGTTCCTTTGACGCTGTTTTCATGAGCGAAGCGGAAAATCTCAGTGACAGAGCCGGACGGCTGTTGTTTTGATACTAATGATCAATGAAGATAAAGCGTTCAATTGAGAGTTAGTATGAAAGGAGGCATTATATGCAGCAGGAATACACCTATGCTGTAGCCCGGATCAGATTCAGAGAAACCAAGCTTCTGTCCGACGCGGATCTCGGTTCGCTGCTGGCTTCTAAGGACGTCGATTCCTGTATCCGTCAGTTGCGCGATAAGGGCTGGGGAGATAACAGCGAGTGTTCGCCCGGGGAGCTGTTGAAGCTGGAAGAATACAAACTCTGGGATTTTGTCGGCGAGATCGTGGATGATATGTCCGAGCTGACCTTTTTGCTGGTACCCAATGATTTCCATAATCTGAAGGTAGCGGTCAAATGCATCACCCGCGACGTCAAGCCCGACGAACTGTTCATTTCAAATTCCGTCGAAGATCCTGTCAAGGTATTTCAGGCTGTCAAGAACCGTGAGTATGATGAACTGCCGGAGTTTTTGCAGGAATGTGCCGTAGAAGCCATGTCAACGCTCCTGCAGACCTCCGACGGCCAGTTGTGCGATATCATTATCGACAAAGCCTGCATGGAATATATCTGCAAGCTCGGCAAAGAAAGCGAGAATGATATCATTCGTTTATACTGTGAGCTTTTTGTCGCATCTGCCGATATCAAGATCGCGATCCGCTGTGCGCATACCCATAAATCACCTGATTTTATTCGCAGAGCGCTCGCTGAATGTGATTCTCTTGACAGCGAGAGATTGTGTGCCGCCGCCTGTGAAGGGCGCGACGCTATACTGGCTTATCTCGGAACGACCGAATATCGTTCTGCGGTCGAAGCGGTCAGCGCTTCGATGTCTGCATTCGAAAAATGGTGCGACGATTATCTGACCTCCGTGATGAAGCCTCAGAAATGGGAGCCGTTTGGTATCGGTCCCATTGTGGCGTATATCATCGCGCGGCAGAATGAGATCAAGGCGGTCAGGATGATCCTTTCCGCAAAGATCAACGGACTGCGTGATGAAACGATCAAAGAAAGACTGAGGGATATGTATGTCTGAGAGAATTGCTGTATTCGGCGATAAAGAGAGCGTTTACGGTTTCGCGGCTCTCGGTCTTGATACTTATTTTCTGGATCCCGGCGAGGATTATATTTCCGTATTCAGAAAGCTGTGCCAAAGCGGCAATTACGGTATCATCTATGTTACCGAAGCGGCGGCTGTCTTTCTGGATAAAGAGATCGCGAAATACCGTAGCGAGCCTTCTCCCGCCATTATCCTGATACCCGGCGTATCGGGCAATACGGGCGAGGGACTGTCGGCAGTCAGAATGTCAGTCGAAAAAGC
>JAFRBD010000087.1 GCA_017405065.1 Ruminococcus sp.
AAAAGAGGCTGTCGCAAAACGAGTAGTTTTGCGACAGCCTTAAGAATTTGATGAGATAAACATCTCAATAGAGAATATTGTAGGATAACAAAGCATAGCAAACCAGAGGGTAGGCAAACCTACTCTCTGGTTTACGTTTGTGTTGAAAACTTTTCGGTTCTAAGCAGCCTCCTGATTAAATAATTCCAAGCCTAAACGTTTGTAAATCGTTCGGTTATGCAGTTTATTGATGTTGAAGGCAAAAGCGATCAGAAAAAATTGTGTTTCAGTCTTTGCCTTACCTCTGGTCAAGAAGCGTCTGAACTCTCTGTCTTGCTTGACAATACCAAAAGCTCCCTCAACTTGAATGGAGCGATTTTGTCGCAGTATGTTTCCTTCATCGGCGGTGATTCTCTCTGCGGCTTGAGCTTTTTGTCTTGCCATTGTTTTGGAAAAGGAAATCTTTCTGTTTTCATACTTACCTTTGTAGCACTTCTCGCGGTGAGGACATCCCTCGCAGCTTTCACAGATGTAATAGCTCTTTACAACCTCATAGCCGTTCTCTGTTTTCCTTGTACCGTCATAGGCGTGGTTCAGCCTTTTACCATTTGGGCAGGTGAAGTAATCTCCGATCTCGTCATAGATGAGATTCTCGACCCGGTAGATATTCTTTTTGTATTTCTTCGTTTTGCGGATCTCATAGTCGGCAGGCTTGATGTACGCGTTCTGATCATTCTCTTCCAGATAAGTGTAATTCTCCTCGCTGGCATATCCCGCGTCGGCTATGATGTTTGTATATTTCCTTCCGATGTTATTTCTCAGGCGTTCCAAAAACGGTATGAGTGTTGTTGTATCCGTCGGATTAGAATACAAACCTATTCCGACGATATATTCGCTTTCTACTCCGATCTGAACATTGTAGGCAGGCTTGAGCTGACCGTTTCTCATATGGTCTTCTTTCATCCTCATAAAGGTCGCGTCAAGATCGGTTTTGGAGTAGCTGTTTCGTGTACCGAGGATCACTTGGCTTTCGTGGTATTTCTCTATTCTTTCCAAGTATTCATAAATACGGTCATAATCCCTTTGTATCTCTGTTTTGCGTTTTCCTTTACCGTAGACAAATTGTATTCCCAACAAGTCTCTCGCTTTGAGCAGAAAGTCTACTACATCCACTAATGACGCTGTTTCGGACAACCCATACTTTTCACACAGCTCAGGCAGTTCCTGATTGATCTTTGCGTTGAGCTTTTGCAGATTCTTTTCAACGGTCTTCGCCCAGACGAAGGTATATCTATTCGCGTTTGCTTCTATCTTTGTACCGTCGATGAAGATATTATTGAACTTGATCTCCCCAAGCTCGTGCAGCTTCATGACCAGCTGAACAAACAAATCTTCTATGACGTCTGTCAATCGCTCATTCTGAAAACGCGCGATAGTAGCGTGGTCGGGCGCGGACTCTCCCTGCAGCAGCCACATAAACCTTACGTCTGTTTTGCAAGCTTGCTCGATTGCCCGGCTGGAATAGATGCGGTTCATATACGCGAATACCAGTATTTCAAACATAACAACGGGGTCGATGGCTCGCCAGTGTCTGAGGTACTCGTCATACAACTTTGTGTAGTCCAATGTGTCGCAAATCTCTACCAATTTCCATACCGGGTCGTTCTCGTCGATTAAAACTTCATAATTTAACGGTAAAACCAGTTGATTTCTGTTTCTCATCATTGTATAATTACCTTGCTTTCTGTGTGGTTTTCTTTGGCGATTAAATTATACTATGAAAGCACTGACCGGGCAACCCTTTCGGGCTGCCCGGTCTAGTTTTTAGGGATGTCTTAGTGCGACAGCCCTTTTATTTTCACTTATAATTTTTCCAAAAAACCGATCAATTCCTCATACGTTCCCTGTCTGAAATCGTCGAACGGCATGCCGTGGGTGATCTTGTGATCCGTGACGAGGAAGGTGTCGATCCCGAGCTCCCTGCATGGGTACATATCCTCCCGCACGTCGTTGCCGATCATCAGCGCCTCTTCGGGCTTGACGCCGAAGCGGTCGAGGATCTCCTGAAAATAGAGCGTATTGGGCTTGCAGTAAGAGCTGGTGTGGGCGGTCGTGACGTGATCGAACATCTCCGGCTTCAAGCCGACCCAGCCCATCCGCATGGCGACGGCTTCGATCGTGAACACCGGCATCGTCGCGACGACGGCATACTCCGCCTTTTGACGCATCAGCTCCGCGATCTTTACCGCAAACGGGTTCGGCAGGGTGATATCGTAGACGTTTTCAAAGGTCGTGGAATAGTATTCGAGGGTCGGCGGCTCTATCAGATCCCGCGTGTAGCCGCTGATCTTTTCGACCTCTTCGTAAAAGACCTCGATATTTTTGCGCCCGCTTTCATTATACAGCATCGCGCGGATACCCTGATTCACGCCGGAGGCGGCGCGTACCGGGTCGAGTCCGTAAGAGAGGAACACTTTTGAGATATCGCGGAACCATATTTCGACAAATCTGTCCTGCGTATAGATCGGCAAAAGCGTATTATCAAGGTCGCTCATAATCAATTTGTACTTACTCAAATCCATCACCATAGTATATATTAGCACAATTCACAAAATCACACAATACTTATTGTCAAACACGAGGTTTCATGCTATCCTGTAGGCAACAAGGGATGAATCATCATATAAACCGGGTGAGGGCGCAGCCCTCCCGCAACCATTCACCCTTCACCAATATGGAGTTGATTTTATGAAGCATTTTAACCCCGCGAACATCCTTTTACCCAAGAAGGATTTTGAAACATGGGCGGTCGTGGCGTGCGACCAGTACACCAGCGAGCCCGAATACTGGAACGATGTGGAAGCGATCGTCGGCGACAAGCCCTCCGCGCTGCACATCATCCTGCCGGAGATCTATCTTTCCGACGACAACAGCGCCCGCGTCGGCGCGATCAACGCCAAGATGCAGGAATACCTCGACGGCGACGTCTTTGATACGCACGAGAACAGCATGATCTATGTCGAGCGCGAGTCAAACAGCACCATCCGCCGCGGCATCGTCGGCATCATCGACCTCGAGGACTATGACTACCGCAAGGGCGCGACCTCCGCGATCCGCGCGACCGAGGCGACCGTGCTGGAGCGCATCCCTCCGCGCGTACAGATCCGCAGGGACGCTCCCCTCGAGATGCCGCATATCCTGCTCCTGATCGACGACCCGCAGCTCTCCGTCATCGAGCCCCTCGCCGAACAGAAGGACGGCTTCAAGCAGGCGTACGGCTTTGATCTGATGAAAAACGGCGGTCATATCGACGGTTATTTCCTGCCCGACGAGGTCATCGCGCAGGTTCAGGACGCGCTGGAGGCGCTGATCGCCGACAAGGAAGACAAGCTCCTCTTTGCCGTCGGCGACGGCAACCACAGCCTCGCCACCGCGAAAGAGTGCTATAACCAAAGTAAAAATCCCCTCGCGCGCTATGCGCTGGTCGAGGTAGTCAATATCCACGACGAAAGCATCGAATTCGAGCCGATCTACCGCGTGATGTTCAACGTCGATGCCGAGGACTTCATCGAGAAGTTCTCCTCCTACACCGACGCCCACGGCACCGGCATCCGCCACACCTTCCGCTGCATCACCCCCGACGCTGACGGCGAGCTGGAGGTCAAGTCGACCGCCAAGCTGCCCGTAGGCACCCTGCAGACCTTCATTGACCGCTATATGAAGGATCATCCCGAGGTAACGATCGACTATATCCACGGTGAAGAGGTCGTCGAGAACCTGTGCAGGCAGGAAGGCACCTTGGGCTTCATCTTTGAGGGCATGGGCAAGGACGAGCTCTTCCCGGCGATCACCGCCGACGGCTCCCTCCCCCGCAAGACCTTCTCGATGGGCCACGCGCATGACAAGAGATACTATATCGAGGCGAGAAAGATCAAATAAATATGGATAAATGTCATTGCGAAGCCCTCAGCATCCCCGCTTGGGGGATGTGCCGCGGATACGCGGCAGGCTGTGGCAATCCCCTTGTCATTACTGCCGGTTGCGGGAGGAAGGGGATTCCCACGTCGGGCTCTGTCGCCCTCCTCGGAATGACAATGGTTTTCTGAACTGCAAAAGCGCCTGAGCATCGCTCGGGCGCTTTCCTTTGTTTATTGATGATAATCGTTATCCTCTTTTTTCGGTGCTTTGACAAAGTGATGCACGATCAGCAGCATGATGAAACCGCAGACCGCGTTGCCGATCCACACGGCTTTCATATCCAGCACCATATGCGTCATGCTCATGTACCAGTACAGTCCCGCGACGACCAGCCCGAGCAGGACGAGGGTGATCGCGAGCGAGATCAGCCACTCGACGAGCTTACGTTTTGTTTCTTTCTTCATTCATACACCTTCAATAATAGTTATCAGTTGCGTTATGCAGCTAAACTATAACACAGTTGACAAATAGATTCAAGCTGATATTGTAAACAATAGTCTCAACCCTCAGTCAGCTTGCGCTGACAGCTCCCTTGGAAAAGGGTGCCTTATGTATTGAACATCGAGAACATCCTGCCGAAGCGCTCGAAGGAGGCTTCCGCGCCCGCGACATAGCTGCCGGGGTACCAGTAGGCGTAGACCAGACCCATGTTGATGAACAGGCAGGCGAACATCATGATCAGCAGGAGATGCTCATAGATGCGCTTCGCGTCCTTGCCCTTGATATTGCGGTAGAACAGGAACATCACGAGGAACGCTCCCGTCAGCATCTGCCATGCGAAGTCCATCATATAGCGCGTGCCGTAGCCGCTCTCCCAGATGGAGGCGATGATGACGCAGGGCGCGATGATGGCGGCAAGGCCGAACAGCACCGCCGTGCGGGCGCGCTTTTCCTTATCGACATACTTGAGCGCGAACGGAGAGGCAAAGAGGAAGAAGGTCGGCAGCGCTCTGAACAGCAGTCCCGCGCCGTTGTTGGTCGCCTCGAAATAGTAGCCGTTGACGCCGAGCTTGGACAGCGTACTCTGGACATAGGGGAACTCGCCCGTGAACGACGGCGGGGCGAAGAGATAATCAAAGAAACCGATCGCGGAAAGCTGCGTATGGAACTCGGTATGGGTAAAGTCGTTGATCGTCAGCGAATAGGCGATGCCGAAGTCGGTGAACGAGCCGAACCGCGCGTAGTTATAGAGCATCTGCGCGCCGCCGATCACGACGAAGGGCAGCAGCGCCGCGACAAGATATTTGATATAAGCCGACTTCTCGCTCTTCTGTCTTCTGAGCTTCAGCACACCCGCGACGATGAACGCCACCGCGACCAGACACCATACCACCGTCGTGGGACGGCAGGTAACCGCGATCGCCAAAAACAGCGAGGATAAAGCCGCGCGTATCGGCTTGACCGGTTCCTTGTCGCCGCCGATCACGTTGGACGATACGAGGAAATACGCGCCCATGATCGTGAAGCAGAAGCCCGAGCTCTGGGCGATCTCATAGAAGTTCGCCATCACGGTGCAGTACCACACGCCGCAGGAGGCGAAGATCATCACGAGCGCCGCCGTGTACATCGACAGCGGGATATCCTTGAACAGCTTTTTCATCAGCACATAGAAGGTCATGCCGAGGAAGATCACAGCTCATGTAGTGAACAGCACCACGCTTGGCAGACTCGCTAAATAGTGCCCCGTGATCAGGTGATACGGCAGGTACAGCAGGATCACCGGACCCACGCCATAGTAGGAATAATACTTGCCGTTATACAGCACATGGTCCCATTTCGCGTTGACATTCTGTTCCACGCGCTCTGACCAGTCGTAGGGGTTCTCCATGTTCAGCAGGTCCGATCCGGGTTTGTCCTTGAGCTCGACCTGTCCCGCTTCAAACGCGTCCACCAGCTCCTTGGTGATCTGGTTGCCGCTCGGGTCGTTGAAATCCGTCTTGAGATTCAGCCCGACGGAGGACATGATCAGCGAGATGACCACAAAGACGATGACGACGGTCGCCGTGACCGCCTTTGCCGCCTGCGGACGGTCGCCCAGCGCCTTGCGGAAGTTCACGCTGCGCTTGAAGATCCATACGAACGCGACGCCGAGCAGGATCAGCGCAAAGCGCAGATAGGAGAAATGCGTGGGATAATTCGCGTTGAGGGTAATGCCGCTGAGTGAGACGACATTATCCTTGAGGTTGATGAAATTGATCTTGAGCTTGCCGACCTTACCCGAAAAATCACAGACGACGTATTTCGTCTGTTCGATATCGTTGAACACCGAGCCTGTCACCAGACCGGTACGCAGATAGTAGGAGGCGTTGGTCTCGTCGGTAAAGTCGATGGAATAATCGGTTTTATACGCGGTGCCCTTGAGGTCGAGCCTGATCACGCCGATCTTCTGATCGAGAGCGGGGAACTCGACCGAAGCGCCCTCGCCGCTGCTGACATATTCGCTGCCGCTTTTGGTCATGCCGGTCACGACGGCGCTGTTCAGGTCGACAGCCGTTTCGTCATAGCCGCCCTTCCACAGGTGGTAGCTGTTGAAGTTGAAACAGATCGCCTCGAGCAGCAGGACGACCAGTATCGCCTTAGCCATATAACCGGCAAAGGCTTTGACGCTGTCCTTTTTGAACCGATCCGAAAACATCGTCAGCAGGAAGCTGATCACGGTAAAGATCGCGATACCGATCGAAAGCGAGCGCAGATAATCCGCCGCGATCGCCGAAACCAGCGACAGCACGACCGCCGCGCCGCAGGAGATATAGCGCACGATCTTCGTATACTTTCGCTCTTTGAGAATGCTCGCGACCGCGAACACCAACAGCGAAAGTATCGCAAAAGCAAAAACGATTTTCATAGAGTCCTCCTAACTAATCACTAATCACTGGTCACTAATCACTAAATTCGGATGCATCCGTGAATAATGAAAAATATACTGCTGGGCGATACCGGCGTACCGACCGAAATCCGACGGCTCCAGCCCCGGGAACAGCACCGCCATCGCACGCTTCATCCACACGTCGAGCGGGAATCCGTCCAAACGGTGCAATCCGTAGAGCAGGACGCAGTCGGCGACCTTGACGCCGACGCCGGTAATCTGCATCAGCCGCGCCTTCGCCTCGTCATACGGCAAGGTGCGCAGGCTCTCTAAATCCACCGTGCCGTCCGCGACCTTTTGCGCCGCGTCGATGATATAGCGATGGCGAAAGCCCGCGCGGATGGGCGCTAAATCATCGGGCGATAATGCCGCCAGCCGTTCCGCGGTCGGGAAAGCATAAAGCGTCTCCCCTATCCGTTCTCCGAAATGCTCGCATAGTCTGTCAACGATGCCCGCGATCCGCTTGATGTTGTTGTTCTGTGAGATGATAAAGCTTATCAGCGCCTCGAACGGCTCCTGATTAAGGATGCGTATGCCCGGCGCATAGCACGCCGCCTCGGCGAGCGTCGGATGGATCGCGGAGAGTTCCTCTTTCACCGCACCGTAGTCGAGCCCGAGGTCGAAGTAGTCGAACCACATCGCGCGGTCGGCTTCCTCCGCTCCGTCAAGGATCAGCTTGTCGTTTTCCATACGGACGCGGGCGCTCCTGCCTTGGACGACGCCCTCAAAGCCGCCGTCATCCGATGCTTTCCACCGAAAGCACTGACCGCAGTCCAACGTCTCGCGCAGGTCAAGGTCGCGTACATTTTCAAATACAATACCCATAATAAACCCATTTTCAAAAAAATGCAAATCAAGTATACCATATTCCGAAACAATATGCTATAATTTATGTAAAATAATTGATTGAGATTTCCTCATATCAATCGGGTGCGGGTGTCCCGCCCTCAACCATTCACCATTCACTATTCACCAAACCGGAGGTTCCCATGAAACCGAATATCACTACTATCCCGATCACCGATCTTTTTTCCGAGACAGAGGGCTGTCCCATCTGCCGCATGTACCGCATGCTCGAGGAACAGTACTCCGAATACATCACGGGAGCCGCGATGATGGCGCCCGACGTGCGCGTGCAGACCAACAAGGTCGGCTTCTGTCACCGTCACTTCTCGATGATGGTCAACAACGGCCCGCGCCTGTCGAACGCGCTGCTGCTGCAGACCCATATCGACGAGCTGCGGAAAAAGGTGTTTCCGAAAAAGCTCACCGACGCGCCCGATAAAAAGATGCTCGCCGCGATCCGCGAGAACGCGCACACCTGCTATGTCTGCGACCGCATCGAGCACGATATCCTGCATCTGCTGGCAACGGTCTACATCCAGTTCGGACAGGATGAAGCCTTCCGCGAGCAGTACAAGGCACAGGACTTTATCTGTCTCGATCACTACGCGCTGATCATGTCCAACTTCAACAAAAAGGCAATGGACAAAAAGAGCGCGGAAGCCTTCTTTGAGGCGACGAACACCCTGTCAAAGGGCGTTATGGACACACTGTACGACGACGTGACCCACTTCACGACCATGTTCGACTACCGCAATCAGGGCGGCGACTATAAAAACAGCAAGGACGCCATCGAGCGCTCCGTGCGCTTTTTGACGTCCTATCCCGTGGATGAAAATCTCAAGTGACAAGTGACAAGTGGCAAGTGGTCAGTAAAATAGGCGGGTAGTACCCGCCTACAGCTATAACTGGTCACTGGTCACTAGGGTGACTGTAGTAATCCGAACCTGCTGAAAATGGCAGTATTTCGGCAATTTTCGCCTTATCAAACTTGGCAGGCGCCAGCCTGCCTGCGCTTTCTGCGCCGAAACTTACTCGAAATCCTACTCATTTTCAGTCCTACGGAGTTTTGACGGAGCAGATTTTTGTCTGACCGCGGCAAAACCACAGCGAACCCTGACGGGTTCGCGAGGATTTTAACAAAGGGCAGGCGGAAATATGCCCGTCAAAACCACGGTTCGGATTATTACAGTCACCCTAACCACTGACCCCTAAAAATGCTTATACATCTTCAATTCATTTCCGTCGACGATTCCGAGTGAGAGGAAGGCTCCCTGCCTGTCTTTCACGCGGAATATTTGTTTGTCCTCGACGCCGTCTCTCAGTTCTGTTCGGACGATATCCAGCGGATTGCCGTTAATAAAGCGCTGCGCCTGCTTATCACTGACCTGAAGCGCGTCATAGCACATAAAGATGCTCTCTACGCTGTGCAGGAAGCAGAAGTCGCCGCTTTCGGTCCTCGCTTTCAGCTCGTCGAGCGTGATGCAGTCCTCGAGCCGGTAGCCGCAGGCTTCGTATCTAACCAGATCGGTCATCACGCCGACGGTACCGAGCTCGCGCGCCAGATCGTCGATCAGCGTGCGGATATAGGTGCCGTTAGAGCAGTAGATATCGAGCGTGCCACTCTGTGTACTTTCGTCAAAGGACAGCAGCTCCAGAGAATAAACGGTGACTCTGCGGGCTCGGCGCTCTACCGCTTTGCCCTCGTGGGCGTACTGGTAGAGCCGCTTGCCGTCCACGCTGACCGCCGAGTACATCGGCGGGAGCTGCTCGATCTCGCCTCTGAAAGAGCCGAGAGCTTCTTCAATGTCTTCACGCGTCACGCTTGACGGCTTTTCCTCGGTGACCGTTCCCCAGATATCGAGGGTGTCGGTCGCGAGTCCCAGCTTAAAATCCGCGCGGTACTTTTTATCGTGACAGGGGATGATATCCTGCGCCTTGGTCGCGGTACCGAGCAGCACCGGCAGCACGCCGGTCGCGTTGGGATCGAGGGTGCCGGTATGACCGACCTTCTTCTGCCCGACCAGCTTACGCACCACGGCGACGACGTCGAAGGAGGTAAACTCCTTTTCCTTGCGGATCAGGACGACGCCGTTCATCGCAGATATTCCTCCGCCGCATCGACCAAGGTCATTTTCACCGTTTCGAGGTCGCCATCGATCGAGCAGCCGGACGCCGCGGGATGACCGCCGCCGCCGAACTGCTGACAGAACTTGGACGCGTCTACATTATCGTTGGTACGCACGGATATCTTGAACACGCCGCCTGCCTTCTCGCGCATGGTAATGCCCATCTCCACGCCCTCGATGCGGCGCGGGATATTCGCCAGACCTTCCATCTCGTCGTCGCCCGTACCCATCGCCTCGCACATCGCGAGGGTGGTATAGACGATCGCGATCTTGCCGCCGGCATAGAACTCCATGGTCTTGTAGATCATGCGCTCCATCTTGACCTTCGCGCGGCTTTTGATCACAAAATTGATGCTGTTGATCATGCGCCAGTCGCAGAACGGCATGACCTGAGCTGCGATCTGATGGGTCTGCGGCGTGGTGTTGGTATAGACAAAGCATCCGGTATCGGTCGATATGCCGGTATAGATACCGCCGGCGATATCTTCATCCAATCCGACGCCCAGCAGCTCCGTCAGCTGATAGATGATCTCAGCCGCTGCTGCAGCCGTATCGTCCACATAGCGGTGATCCGCCTCGAGCGAGTTAGTGCCGTGGTGGTCGATGCACAGATCGATGTGATCCACGCCCTGCATCACGCTCTCGCCCAAAAGGGTCGGCGCCGCAACGTCAACGCTGACGATATACTCCGGCGTAAAATCCTGTTCCTCATAATTTTTCACCAGATAGGTGAACTTGGAGGGCAGAGCTCCGTCAACGGCGACGTTCGCTTTTTTGCCGAGCTTCCGCAGGATAAATGCCAGCGCGTAGCCGCTGCCGAGGCAGTCGCCGTCGGGATAGCTGTGGGTCAGTATTTTAAAATTGTTGTGTTCTTTCAGGAGCGAGGCGACCTCATTCAGCATTATCTGTTTCATCGGGTTCCTCCTCGTCCTTCGGAATATCCAAGCTGTTCAGGATACGGGATATCTCGGCGCTGTATTCGATCGAATCGGTGGGGGTGAAGATCAGCTCGGGCACATGTCTTAAACGCAGCCTGTGTCCCAGCTCTCTGCGGATATATCCCGCGGCGCTTTTGAGCCCCTTGACAGCCGCCTTTGCGGCGTCCATGCCCTCTAACGCGCTGACATATACCGTGCAGTAGGAGAGGTCGTTCGTGACCTCGACGCGCACGATAGACAGAAAGCATGCATTCACCCTCGGATCCTTGAGCTCGCGGAAAATCGCCGTGAGCTCGCGCTTGACGTCCTCGGTTATCCTGCCTAATTTATGATTAGCCATATAAATCTTTACCTCTGCGTCATTCCGAGGAGGCTTCAGCCGACGTGGGAATCCCCTTCCTCTTGCAACCGGTCGTAATGACAAGGGGATTGCCACGGTCGCTTTGCTCCCTCGCAATGACAGTTA
>JAFRBD010000088.1 GCA_017405065.1 Ruminococcus sp.
CGCCTCGATAAAGCGGTCAACCATATAGGATACTCTCTCGGTATCGTTGAAGCCGTTCTCGCGCTTCGGCAGGCGCATGAGTCCGAATCCTAATTTGAATACTTCTTTTCCGAACCAATCAGACATGAGCTGCTCCTTTCTGCAATTGTGCCAGACGATCTTTTAATGCTATATATCCTTCTTCCGGGTCGTCGAGCTGGGTTACTGCCAGTTCCATCGGACAGATACCGTCGCCCTTGCGGTTGATGATTTTCTCAGTTAACGTACCGTATGCGCAGGGGATATGATGCTCTTGCAGATAACGGTATCCTGCCTCGGACATCACTTCGCCGTAAACCTCGCGGATACCGGCTTTGACGAACAGCATCGCCGCCGCTTTACCGACGATAACATCAGCGACGGAATAACCGTTCAGATCGCGTCCCTCGCCGAGAAAGCTCATCATCGGTGAGATGCCTCTGCCGTTATCAGTGAACCACTCGCCGTCCTTACACAGGCATATGCTGTGACCGTTCAGCTTCGCTTTTGCGATCTCGATATCAGTCATTGCTTTTTACCAACAGTGCGCGGATCGCGATTATGATGATCGGTACGAGTATTGCCTGAATGACCAAGCCGAGCCAACCGGCGCAGATCTGTCCCCAGATCATCGGAACGGTAAAAGGCGCAACGCTTTGGAAGATTGCGACCAGACCGAGGAATACCGCACGGCCGGCAAGCTGTGCCAGGATCACAGATGGGAATGCCCACAGTCCGTTTTCATAGATCTTCTTGCTGAACAGCCCGGATACCAGCGCAAATACCGCAAGCTCTGCCATCATGAAAGGCAGTCTTGCAAGCGCGGGCATGGGATTACCCATCAGCGAAGTAATTGCAAAGCTCACCACAGGGGATAGAATACCGACGGCAAGCGCCCACTTCCATCCGAGCAGGCAGCCGCCGATCAGCACCGGCAGATACATCGGCAGGAGCTGTACGCCTCCCGGCTGACCAAGGGCGAGGTGTACGATCTGCGGTAGGATGACCGCGATCGCGATCAAGCCGACGGACAGAACCGTGTTGACGGTGATTCTCTTTTGAACGGTTGCTTGTCTTTGTGCTAATACATTTTGCAGCATAGTGATTCTCCTCTCCGTGTTTTATTTGACGTGTTTATTTCACAAACTCTTCTTCATTATAACCTTTCTACCATATACTGTACGATCGCGGCGCATCTTGCAGCAGCCTTTTCCTGAAATTCATTAAAATCAACGCTTCCTCCTCCGTCAGGCTTATCGGAGATCGCGCGGATGATGACAAAGGGCGTGTTGTTCAGATACCAGGTCTGCGCGAGCGCCGCGCCCTCCATCTCACAGCACATTCCGCCGAAATTCTTAATGATTGCATCTTTTTGCTCTTTTGTTGAGATGAACTGGTCGCCGGAGCATACTCTGCCCTCAAACACATGAATATCGGGAGCGGACTTTTGTACCGCTTCAACCGCCGCAGATCGAAGCGCCTCATCCGCAGGGAAAGCGACCCGACCGGTGTATGGGATCTCTCCCTTTTTAAAGCCGATGGCTTCTACGTCAAAATCGTGCTGGACGGCTTCGGTCGATACCACAATATCTCCGATATCGATTTTACTGTCCAGAGAGCCTGCGACGCCGGTATTGATGATCTTTGTGCAGTCATAATCGTTGATCAAAGTATGGGCGCAGATACCGGCATTCACCTTACCCATCCCGCATTTAACGATCACGACATTCTTTCCGCCCAGAGTTCCCTCGCAGAATTCCATCTCTGCTATCTTTGTTGTTTTCTGAATATCTGCCGCTTTCTTCAAGGAAGCGACCTCATCATCCATCGCACCGATGATACCGATCGTTTCTTTTTTTGTCTCTGATCCGTTTTCAGAGCAGCCTGCCAG
>JAFRBD010000089.1 GCA_017405065.1 Ruminococcus sp.
AAAGTCACGAAGATATTATAGCGCAAGTAAAAAAGATAATCAATATTTTTCTTTACAAATGGAAAATCTGTGATATAATACATAAGGCTCTTGAGAGAGGGCAGAAAAAAATATGGGCTTGTAGCTCAGCTGGGAGAGCGCCTGGGCCAGTTATATTGCTTGTCTCATGGGGGCATGTACCTCAGCCGCCAGCCGTGCGGTTCACATCCGTTTGTCGAAAAACGCAGTATTTTCAATGGTTTTATAAGTTAATATGGGCTCGTAGCTCAGCTGGGAGAGCGCACGGTTCGCATCCGTGAGGTTCGAGGGTTCGATCCCCTTCGAGTCCACCAATTCGGCCCTTGGTCGAACACATATCGCCGCCTTAGCATACGGTTTTGTTCTGAAAACGAATATACCTCAAAAATTCTAAGGTAGCGAAAGTAGCAAAGTAGCATATTTTCCTTATATAGGTTTAATATTGCGTTTAGAGAGTATTTTTTATTATTTATTCTCTAAACATCAATATAAAAGTCCTTAGGAAAAATATGCTACTTTTGCTACTTTAAGTCTCAAAGGCTTGCGATAACTTGCTTTTTCAGGTAGCAGGCTTCTGCTACTTCTGCTACCTTCTGCTACCTCAAATTTTTGAAGCACTTCATTCGTTTTTATGCCTTGAAAAGGCGGTCATTCGTTTTTATATCAGGTCCCGCGGGTGGCACCCGAGGGCGTCGGCCAGGCGCAGCGCGTTTTTGAGCGAGATGTTTTCGGGGTTGATCTTCCCGCTTTCGATCTGCGCGATCTTGACGGCGTGCACGCCGCTCGCTTTCATAAGCGCGCTAAGCGTCATACCCGCGGCAAGCCGTTTTTCTTTAAGGCTCATAGCTTATCCTCCTTATGAAATTATCGCGGATCTTATGCCATTCGTCGTCGGTAAGCCCGCCGCAATCGTATTTCTCTTCGAGATTATAGAAGCACTGCCGCAGGTACCTCGTATCGTGCCAATCGTCGAACAGGATTTGATCAGACACAAATACGGGACTAACGTCGAGATACTTTGTGAAGTTAGACCACTCGACCGCGAAACCGCGAATACGCGCCGTAAGATAAACCCGGCGGGCGTATGCGCGAAAATGCTCGATCGGAAAGCTCATTATTTTATTTACGAGAATATGATTCGGCGAGCCTTTCGTCGAGATGTTTTTTGCGATGGCGCAGCATTCGCGCCATTGGCCGAGAAGCTGCGGCCTCGGTAAATACGGAATAAGATCTTTATGCCAAAGCCTCATTTTTCACTCTCCTCTTTAAGCATGCGCGCGCCACACATTTCACAATATGGCGGCAACTTTTTCCACTTTTCTTTTGCTTCTCTTGTTGAAGCAAAAGGTGTATTTCTATTATATCCACAGTTTGAGCAAAGTGCTTCATCATAGCTAAGCATTACCCAATGCGCGGTTTTACGGTTAATATAATCACTCATTTTTCATTCTCCTCTATATATCTTTTTACGAAATCGAACAGGCCCATATATACCAGGACCGCAACGGCGATGAGGCTCAACACCTCATCGCCGAAAATCATTACGGATGCGACAGCCCAATATTTCATAACTCGACCGCCACCTTCTCAATATAATAATAAGTATAGTCCTTATCGCGAAAGACGCGGTCCTGCTTCTGTTCGGGGTAGTTGTATTCTTTGCGGATAGCTTCTTGCGCGGCTTCGAGCGTCGTAAACGCTTTTGGATAAATGAAACTATCGCAGGCTTCGGGGCAGATCTGAATGATATAAATATCACGCGGCATAATTAAACCTCCTCACATTCAGATGCAGGGACCCAATATGTTTCTTTATATGTCCCTTTGCTAATACGCACGGCGAGCATTTCGATCAGCTCGCCTTTTTCATGAAGAAGACCGCAGTTTGTTACGTTGCCTTGTACACGTACGTCATCTAATATAAAAGAGACGATAGTACGCTCGCGCTTTGACAGCCGCAAAAGCTGCTCAGCCTCTTCTTTTGTAGCGCAGCAGGGCGCCGCTTTATTAGGCCCGCGGTAAATGATCCAATGACGACCGCTTTTTCTGATTTCAGGCTCCATATTTATGCCTCCCGATCTGAGCACTTAGCTTTTCCCGCTAAGAGCTGGCTATAAATTCTTGCATATCTTTCGCCTTCACTACTACCTATACATGCGAGCATACCTTCTTTATAAAAAGAAATTGCGGCTTCGCGCGAAGGCCAGGTCTCAGTTTTCCCATAACAAGTAATTTCAATCATTATTTATTCCTCCCTATTTACAAATTTGAATTTATGCGGTATACTAATTTTTGCTCGCAGCGCAAGCGGCCCGTGAGGACCGCCGCGCTTTGGGCAGGCATTACGCGAGGAAGTCGAGGTAATCAGATTCGCTTGCGAAGAGACGATACTGACCGTTGACGTACCCCATGTAACCCGCGGGGACGAAGTAACCTTTAATCATGGCCTTCCTCCTTTCTTTGTTAAGGATCATCTGTTGCAGCAGGTGGTCCTTACATTTATTATATTAACGCTTTCGCTAGTAAAAGTACGCCGTGGCTAATCACAGAAATATAACGCTTTTGCTATTAGTTTCTGACAAATAAAAAGGACCCGAGGACATTCCTCGGGTCCTTCTTGCTATTGGAGTTTTTGCATAAAGCTGTCGTATACCCTGGGCACGACCAATTGAATCACAGAAACAAGCTCGTCTATAAGAGGCCAAACCTCTGCGGCCTTCCTGCCGTCGATCAGGCGCCCGAATTCCGTATCGCTGTAATAGTCGATTATGTTTTCGACGTCATCGGGCGCCCCCGCGGCATATGAATACCCGTGTGTAAGCTCTTCAGGTTTTTCCGGATAAAGATGATCTTTTAGAATATAAAACGCCGCCAGCTTTATACACGTGCGAGAATTAGGATCTCGTTCGCCTTGACATTCGGCGATAGCCTCCTGCAAGTCCTTTTCAGTTATCACAAGAGGCTACCTCCTTCACATGGACAGCTCGTCGATCAGACGTTCGGCTTTACGACGCTTTTCCTCAGGCAGAGAAGTCATCATGCCGCGCATTTCCTCAAGCAGAGAATCCATATTATCGGCATAAGAATAACCGCCTTCACGAGAATACCGGCCCATGCTGTCACGTTTGGCATTTCTGCCGCGACCTCTGGCATAACTTCTGCCGCCCCGCCTGGACATGTTTCCGCCCATATTGCCGTCAGCATAGCTGCGGCCGTCATAATAATACGGGCGCCCAGAATAGCCTCCGTCGTCTTCGGCCTCCATCATGGCGATCGTCGTTTTGATGCTCTTCATCGCATGAGAGAGCTTATCAACGAGCTCCAGATCTCCGGCGCTCATACCGCCGCCGGCCGAACGAATTTTCTCATTGACGTCCTCGAGCTCGCGGGAAAGAGTCTCGCAGAGTTCATGCAGGGTCTCAAGTTTTTCGTCCATCGTCTTATCCTCCTTCCTTAAGCGATGCGGTCAATAACCAGATTGCTATTTTGCACTGTAACGATCGGCGTCGGCGTAACAGCAGGGTCGTCGGCGGCCTGCACGTACTCGACAGAAAGCGAGAAGCAGCAGCCTTTCGGGACCTTAATAATCGCCGTAGAGGTCAGATTGCCGTATTCGTCGACGGCCGCCGGCGTATAGATCGCGCGGCTCGTAAGACGCGGCTCGCCGCTGACAGCAAGAGCCAGAGCGATCGGGCCGACGGTCCCGCCGTCCGGGATCGCGACGTTGCCGTTAAACGTCACTCGGTAAGTAGCAAAACAGTTGCTCGGGTTGTTGACGATGCCGCGGAGAATAAAAATCCCGGTCTCGTCTTCGTGATAGACGTAGCCTTTTCGGCACGGGATAGACGCAGTAAAGATAATCGGCGCGTTCAAAGCTACGCTCTGAGGTGCATTTGCGAGATATTCTGCCGCCATAGCGCACCGCCTCAGCCGTTGCAGCCGCAGCCGCAGCTGCCGTTATTGCAGGAGAAAATCGGAGTCTGGCCGTAGACAGGCATCGCCGGAATCGGGCAAGAGCGAAGCTCCTGAATGAGCTGATTCGCCGTCGTGGCGTCAGAAGTACGGAGAGCCGCCGTCTGCACGTCCTGCGAAGCCTGGCCGCGAGCAAACAAAAGCTCCTGACGAAGCTGCGCGATAGTGTCGTTCTTCTGCTCGATCTTATCATTGCAGAGCTGCGTAAGAATGGTCTGCGTCTGGGCCTGCGTAGCGGCAAGCAGATCGCGAATGCCGTCAGACAGAGCCGCGCGGTCAGCGCAATTCTCAGTCGCAACAGTATATTTCAGATCCGCAATGCCCGCGCGATTTTCGCAGCAGCAGTTCTGAAGAGCGCTCTGGACGCCGAAAATGCTCTGCATATTCGCCATCTGGGCGTTAGTGATATTCGCGTTCACGCCGGCAAAGCCGGAGCAAAGCGCGTTCTGTACGTCGCCGAAGCCCGCGGTGATTCTGTCGCTGATGCCGGAAACGCTGGTCTGCAACATCTGATCACGGAAGCCGTCGTTGATATTCTGGGAATTATTCAGCCACGGGTAGAGGCCTTCCATGCCCCACATACCGCCGCCGAAGCCGCCCATACCCCAGCCGCCGTTGAAAGCGAGCAGAAGGAGGATAATCCACCAGCCGTCACCGCCCATAAAGCCGTTGTTATAGCCGCCGCCGTAAGCAGGAGCGACAGGCATAACCATGTTAGAGCTTTCATCTGTAAGTGCCATTAGTATTTTCCTTTCAAAATATATTTATCCACCGCCGACTATGCGCACTCGTTAGCGGATGAATACAAAATGAAAGTCAGCGTCTCATACGAGACATCATTTGCATAGCTTGCTGGTATCTGGCCTGCGGTACCTGTCCGGACCGCAAAAGGTGATTAATAATTTGCTGCGGGTCGCTCATGCCAGCGGGAATATTCAAGCCCGCCTGCTTTAGAATGACTGCCGGATTTTGCCGAATTTGGGAAAGCATTTGCATAGGATTTACCGGCTGCGGTCGCGCGCCGAGCTGCTCAAACATACTCATTCTTTAATGCCTTCTTTCTTCTTAGCCATCAGAGGCGCTACGGCTTCGTTTATGAGAGCTTTTACTTCATCCTTGCGTACATACTCCGAAAGATCAAAGCTTGGTTTTGGGGCCTCCTGGGGCCTTCTGGTATAGACTTCGAGCGTAGAGCCGTTCGCAGTTGCGCTTTTAATAAAAATAGCGCTATCATCTTTGGCTATCATCATTTGAGATGCGCCTGCGCCGACAGGATAATTTGCAGCGGCGTCCTCGTTTTCAACTTGAATAATTTCGGCGCGAATTGTCGGCGGCGTAAACGCCTGCGGCTGCTGCGGTTGATACATCGGAAATTGCGGGGCCTGATAAGCCTGCGGAAAATAGAGCTGCGGATTATAAGCCATTGAGCTACCTCCTCATAAAGTAATAACCGGGGACGGTATTACCGCTGTCCCAAGAGTCGAAATAATCGCCGTCGATTACAGTAACGGCATGTTCCTTAGGGCCGAGAATGAAAATGCCGTAGGGGTGATCTCTGCAAAAGTCTCTGACAGTATAGCAATCCGGGCAAAGATCGATTATTTTCTTTTTTGTAAAGCCCAGATCTTCTAAAAGCGCCCACCATACGCGGTCGGCCGACGGCATATCTGCCATTTGCCTGGCAAGCTCGCAAAGAGCTTTATGTACGTCGTCCCAGGAGCTATTTGTTGCAGCGCAAATAGCGCGTATGGTACAATCGCCAACGCTTAGGCCTCTTGGATTCGGGTTATATCGATACCACATCGTCGTCGTCTTTGAAAAACAGATCGTCGTCAAGCATTAAAAGATAAAGATCGTTATCATAGCTTTCCATATAAATCTCTCCTTTCTACTTTTATAATATGAAAAAAGCTGCCCTTTGAACATGAAGTCAAAGGGCAGCTTTAAGGCAATTTTAGGGAATAAAAAAAGGAGCGCCCCCGAAAGGGGGGCGCTCGTCTTACTCAAATATTTTAGGCCGATATTTAGCCACAATGTTTTTGACTTGCCTGACGGAAAGGTCAAACTCTTCTGCCAATGGATCAAAGCAAATACCGTCAATAAACCGTCTGACTAAAATCGCCCTATTGCGTTCAGCATGCGGGCCGTTAATTCTTTCTTCGATCAAGCCGCGAATTTCTGAATTTGTCATCATCGTGAGCGTACGCGGCCTGTGCCATGACACATATTGCATTGCCGATACCCAGAATTACCGCCGGTTTTACGGCGCCTTGTCCTGGTCGTTCTGATTTTCTGCTTCACTTTGGCCATAAATCACGTCTCCCGTTCCTGACACGAACGCATTACCGATACCGGTATCGACCTCTTGCTCGATTTCAGTAGTTTCTACGACTTCCCATTGACTTTCGTACCAGATCCAGGCGCCATTTGTTCCAGCCAGAAGAATAATCAACAGCAAGATAATAATCCAAAGCCGTTTGATTGTTTTTTCAAATGAGACCATAGCGGATTCAAAAGCGTACCGGGAAATCATATCTTCTTTAGCGTTCATACGTCTTTATTATACTGCGCGGTGCTGATGCAGAGAATAGCGCCGAGGAAAGTACAGATCACCATGATCGTCGCAGGAATTTCGGAGGCGTAAGGCAGGCTCCAAATTTTACTGAGGCCCGCCCACAGAGAGCCGCAGGCCGGAAGAACGATCACGACGATCCATTTGAGTACGTCGTACACTTTGTTGGGAAGTTTCATTTTTCTTTTTCCTTTCTTATTTTGTCTTTTTAAGCGGCAACGCGTCAACGCCCTTCATAAGAGCGTCGGCGTCTCCGTTTCCTTCAAGCCCGTTATGATAGCTGCTATGCATATCGCGGAGGCGTTTACGGTCATCAAAATCAACTTCGCCGTCCGCAATATAACTTTGCGCTAAATAAATAATGCGATCCAAAAGTACGCATTTCATTGCCTCTCGAAGTGCGTTCATCTGAGCTGACATTTCATCTTGCTGTGTTCGCATTTCTTCGATTGTCTTTGTCAGTTCTCCAATTTTGTCCGTCTTTTCTTCCTCCTTGTCCTCCTTCGCGGCTTTTCGCTCGGCTTTCCACTTCCAGCGGTCGTGGATCGCGTTTATGAGCGCGACGCCACCAGCCCCGCCGAGAAAGGCCAGAAGGAAGGTTTTTAGCACTTCCATACTAAATCACCCCCAGTAAGGCTTTTCTTGTGTCGTGTTCTGCTATGCCCGTGACCGGGAGATTGCGTTTTCTCTGAAACGATCGGACAGCCTCCTGCGTGAAGTTCCCGAAGATGCCGTCCGGCGTCTCTGCACCGCGCCAGTCGCGCTTACCGCCGCAGTTGTAGCCCTGGGCGATTAGCTCGCCCTGGAGAGCTTTGACCGGGTCGCCCGTGTCGCCGTGCATGAGAACGGGAACACCCGAAATCGTGAACGTGTCAACTGCGGGCGCGCCCGGCTCTGGATCTGGCTCCGCAGGCGTCGGACCCGGCTGGGCTTCACTGTTGACCATAGCAATAAACCGCTCGGAAAGGGCTTCGTCGCCGTCCACAGGGCCGTTATAGCCCTCAATGCTGGCGTGGTCGGTATATTGCCATAGGTCGCAGGAAATCTTCGGTTTCATGCCCCACGAAGCCGCCCATACGATCACATCGTCGCCGAGGTATTTCGCGCCGGCTTTCGCCCATAGCTGCCCTGCGCTGCCGTAAGCCCCGGCAATATACCCGGCAGCTTTTACCTCATCGCAAAACGCTTTCACGACTGCCGTCAATGCGCTATCAGAAAGGGCGAGTTGCGCTCCGTCCTCCACGTCAATGTAAAGGCCGAGCGGGAGCTTTCTCCCTTTCAAAAGTTGGATTGCCCTCTTTGCTTCGCGCCTTGCCGCTTCTTCGGTGACAGCGTGTGAGAAAACATACGCGCCGACGGGTTTCTGACAAAGCGCATAAAACTCGTCAAAGCACGGGTCTGTCCACGTCTGCCCCTCCGCTATTTTGAAAATAGTGAAATCAACCTTATTCAATGCGGCAGCAGTTATTCCATTTTGCCACGAGGAAATGTCAATACCTTTCATACGGCCTCCTTACGCACAAACATAAATGATGATAATCTGTGAGCATCATTTGAGCCCTGCGGCAAGCTTGTTTTTGCTTCTGTGATGGTCATGCGTTCGCCTCATGCACATAGCACTCGTGCATGACAGGAAAGCCCTCTTCCGTGAACACGATGCAAGCGTGCTTCTCTACGTTCGATACGGCAGCGGCGGCGAGGACAGTATGAAACTTCGATTCTGCCGCGTTTCTGTCTGCGTAGGTTGCGGGCGTGACAACAGTGGTCGTGTTGCCGTTTGTCTGAGTTTCTACTACGATATACATTGCTATTCTCCTTACTCGTTAGGAATTGGGGTTTCCGAAACGTTCTGCCCGACAATCAACTGCTCGCCATGGGCGATGCTTTTGATTGCATAAAAGGCTTGCCAGCCTTCGACAATGCCATCGCCTTTTTCGTAATTCTTTGAGGCGTAAAGCGGAGCGGGCGGATCTGCCTCGTCAATTATCTTGACAACGTCCTTCCCGCCGTTCGGGTATTCAGCGATCACTTCATAATGCCATTTCATGCTTGCACCTCCGGCACACGTTTCCACATATAAACGACAAGATACGGCGGGAGCGAGCTGCCGTCCCCTGTGTTGCCGTGGTTGTGCGCTTGGCCTCCACCTGTTGCGAGAATGGGCGTGTTGCTTGACGCAGCATCCGAAAGTTGAGTGTACGACGCACAATAATTGTCATACTTTTGGTTGTGGCCGTAGCGCCATCCTTTCAGGCCGTGCGTGTGGCTTGGTATCTGGTTTACGGTCAGAGTGCAGTTTCCTGTCGTGTGCGCGTGGGTTGCGGAGCCGCCTGTATTTCCTGGCGTGTAAGTCGACCCAGCCGAGAGCAAGAATGTGTCCTCGATTTGCTCCCAAGTACCGCCAAAAAGCGCAGCGGGGCTGATGGAGTTGACAGACATATAAATCGATCCGACAGGGTAAATAAGATCCGCGATTGTACGCCCTCGGATCTTGAGCGTCCAGCCGTCCGCGATCTCGAGCGTTTTGTCGTATTCCGAGACTTTTCCGATTGCGATGCCGCCGTTTTCGCCCGCGCCCCAATTCATGCGCGTGGAGGCGGTAGGAAGAACAAGCTCCGCGACCGCTGCGCTCTGCCCTGTCGAGAAATCATCCTCAAGGACGAGCTGCACGTTGTATGTGCTATTGGTGTCAACGGCTATCGGTTGAGAAACGCCCGTTTCCGTGTACGCGGAGAGCGTGATCGTCGCGGTAGACCATGACGAAGCGGAGATTTTTTTGTATTTGACCGTCAGCGTTTTCGCGTTCTGATTGCCGAGCGGTGATACCTCCACGGAATAACCGACCGCCATGTAAGCCCCGGCGTTGTTTTCTGTTCCGTCTGCGTTGCAACGGTGAGCAGAAAAGGCGTTGATCTTTGGCGCGTCATAGTCGAAAATCTGAATGGTCGCGCTTGCGGTCGCCGTCTGCCCTCGGCTGTCCTTGATGGTCGCAGAAATGCCCGTGTTGCTCGCCGACAGGATAAAATCGGTCGTTGCCGGAGAGCTGGTATAATTCGCGCCGTTTGCCGTGATGCTCTGCGTGGCAAGCGTCGCTCCATAGGCCAGCGTCGGCGTGAGCGTGACGGTTATCTTGCTCTTGCCCTTGACAAACCGTCCGTACGTCGTGAGGTTGCCTGTCGGGTCTGTCGCGGCAATCGAAACGGACGGAGCAACGTCCGACGCTTTGAGCGTGAGCGTACAAGTTGCGGTCGATTGGCCGAGCAACGTGTCGCCGTTGTACGTCTCGCAGATGATGGTCGCGGTCGCCGCCATTGCGTTCGTGATGAGCGGAGCGTAGGTCGCGAGAGCCGGTGTCCATGTCAGCGTCGGGTATGTCGATCCTTTGGTCATCACGGTCTCGGTATTACCCGCGCACGTCACCTTGATGGTGTGCGTGAAATCAGCGTTAAACCGCGACAGCGTGATCGTGACAGGATCGCCGATGTAAGCGTCCGTCGCGGAGACAGTCGTGATGCGCGGGCGCTTCGTGAGCGCGACGCTTTTTGTCTCCGTGGTACGGATGCCGAAAACGCCGTATGTGGTGTTTTTTACACCGAAGCAGCTCCGATTGTCCGCGTTCGGCGTACCGCCTGTCAGAGAGACAGACATAGAGCCGGAGCCGTCATCGTTGAGCGGAATCCACACGACCGCGCTTGTGCCGCTTGACGAGATATAAGAATAGCTCGTAGAAAGCTGCACCTGATACGATCCACCGTTCATAGATAGGACGGTCGTCCCGTTGAAAGTGAGCGTACCATAGGCCACACTTGACCCAATATATCCGGCGGAAGTATAGATATAAACGCCGTCCAGCCGCACTTTTGTGCGGTTGTTCACGAGGTCATATTCGACCTCCGTAAAGTCTACGCGGATATAGTTGGTCGGCGCGGAGCTGAATTTAGGGTTTCTGTAGCTGTCTGAAAAATATACGCTTCCCATATCAACCTCCGACCCATGTGAAGTCGAGCGAGCCGTTCGTGCGCGGAATAAAAGCAAAGTTGCCGAGAATCAGACGGCCGCCGACAGGGATGCGTAGCGTGATCGGCGCGACGAAATCCGAAGCCGTCCAGTACGTCATGGCCACGCCGTTGACGTAGATGCCGATGCGGTCGTTCTCGATCTTGAGCGTGACCTCGTTGCCGATTTCGCCGAGCGTGATCGTGCCGCCCGCCATCTGAATGTAAGATTGCAAGCTGTTGAATTTTGCGTCTGCTTGCGCTTGAACGTCCCGCACGTCCTGTTGCAGATTTGAGAAGTCGATGCGGATGCCGTCGGCAGTCTGCTGCACGGTGGTCGCAACAGCAGAGACGAGACCGTCCGTCTCGCCTTTGGTGTAATAGCTCTCCGTGACGGTGAGCATGATATTGCTCTCGCTCTGCTCGATTGCGCTCTGGTTGCGGCGCTCGACCTCCGCGATCTGCGTCGCGGTTTCAGCCGTGACATTTGCTTCAACGGTCTGCATGGCTGCTGTGATTTCACGCTGATTGGTCTCTGTCAGACTGTACGTTGTCGCGCCAAGCGTCAGCGTGTTGTTTGCAGGGTTAAGTATGTCAAGCGTGATCTTCTTAACGAGATACCGGGCAAGAAGCCCGTGAGCGTCTGTGTGATAATCGTCAACAATGTCGACATACGTCCCGAGCGAAAACGTGTTGAAGTTATAGCCCGCTGCAGACAGGTCTGCTGCGGAGATCGTGACCGTGGACGGGATCTGACGTACTTCCGCGAGCTTTGCCGTTGCCTTCGCGAGCAAGTTCGTATCAACCGTCACGTCGTCCCATATCTCCCGGAGGACGATCCGAGCGCCAAATTGCGTTTCGGCCGCTTTTGAGTAAACAATGTCGCCATCTTTGCAAATATCGTCGGTCTCGCTGTCTGGGAGGCTTTCAATCGTAAGGCGTTGCTTTGTCGCTTCGTCCTGTTTGCCGAGAGGCAAGACAGCCGTCGCTATGTCCGCGCCCTTCCGCTCTGTTTTGAGAGCCAGCAGATTCAAGCCGAATTGCACAGGCTGATTTGCCAGCACATCGAAATCCGCAAGATAATCCAGATAAACCGCGTCGCCGACATAGCGCGGGACAATATACCCGCCGAGCGTGTTCAAAAGCCCCTCTTTAAGGAGCGTCCAGGTGGACGAGTATTCCGTATCGGAGCGCGAAATATAACCATTCGGGTCGGTAACGGTTACGGTACCAACCACAAACTGACGGTTTGACGGCTCTTGGGCATTGTGGCGGTTGATCAGAAAAGCAAAATAGTCTGCGGGCGTCGTATGCTCATCATCTACCGGAAACTGGAAAGGCCGCTGAATGCTGTCGTTCAGCCATGCCAGCGGCCCCTCGGTTATGACGTTTTTTCCGTTTTCCCAGCCGAGCTCATCGTCCAGGACGCGGCTCTTGGACACGATCGCAGATCCGTTTCGGACAACGAGCGTGGGCTTGAGTTTCTTGATCTTGTCAAAGTTCGGGTGCTGCGGATAGATGTCGAACGTCAGCGTGTCGGCCTTGTTCAGCTCCCTGGTTAGCTTGAGCGCAGGAAGCTTATACGCCGGGAGGCGAGCGTCATAAAGAAGGTCGTTATCGCAATAGACAGACCAGAGACTCATAAGCTCCCCTCCCGGTATTTGAACATGACCGTGCCGGAGGTCGTGACCGTGATCTCCGTATCGCCCTGTTCGAGAACGAGCTGCGGAATCAGTTGGTTATTTCCTACACTGATAGATACGCTGTTCCCGCTCCACGCGAGCGTGGCGGCAGCAGACGCCGAGACGTAAGGAACGACGGCCATGCGGCTGTTCGTAAGCGTTACGGTACCGTTCCCGCTCTGTGTCTTTGTCGTTTCGGTCGCCTTGTACTTATACGGATCGGCATCAATCGTGATCGTCACACGGCCAGCGCCCTTGTAGTACTCCCAGTCGCCGACCGTGATCCGGCCGACATAGTAGTAATCGTCGTCGTCCGAGAAAACGATGTTCATTTTTTGACCGTGCAGGGCGTTTTTGACGGAACTATCCTGCTCCAGCTGGTCGCTCCACGGCTGGAGCGAAAGGAATATCAGGGTAATCGTGCGGCGTTCGTAGTGAACACCGCCGAACGCCTCGGTGAAGTCGAGCGTTTCGTCAGATCCCGGGACGGAGATTGTGGACACCTTCGGCGCGGGAGATCCGATCGTCTTTTGCGCTCCGATTAGATTAAGGCTTGCGCTCGTAACGCTGCCGAAAGTTACGCTAAAGATAGTCCTCGCCTCCCATAACCGTCCAGCTCACCGAGCTGGTTATCCATCTTTGTTCTAATTTTGCCAACAAGCCGGTCACCGTCAATGGTAGTCGGTTTTACCGCTTCAGGAAGGTACTGTTCAAGCAAAGCAACAATCGCATCTACGCGCTGTCTGAGAGCGTTGTTTCCTTCATCGGTTGCCAAGCGAATATCTTCCATCAGATTGGATTTTCCGTAAAGCACCTCGTCCCCAGCTTCGCCAGCGCCAAAAAGCGTCGCTTCCGTAAACATGAACGGCTCATTCAAAGCCTTTCTGTTCCAAGTAACGGACAGTTTAGGAACGCTCGGAGGGTTGAGCGAGAAGCCACCTGTAATAGAGAATTTCGGCAGCTTGAGCGGAGGGAGAGACCACGAGAAGTTGAAGATGTTCTTGATAAAATCGACTGCGGCTTGGATCTTCTCTTTGATGCCGTCCATGACGCCGGAAATCTTCGACTTGATCCCGTCCCATACAGACGAGACCTTTGTTTTCACAGCATTAAAGCCGTTGGAAACAGCCGATTTCACGTTGTTGACGGCCCCAGTCACTTTACTCGTTATACTCTCCCAAACTCCAGAGATCTTTGACTTGATTCCGTTCCAAATATCCGACGCTTTGGCCTTGATGCCATCCCAAGAGGCGGAAACGCTCGCCTTGATGCCGTCCCAAACTTCGGATGCTTTACCTTTGATCCAGCCCCAAGCTGCGGATATGCCTTCGCCCACCATGTGGATAAGTTTGATACCAGCTTCCTTCATGGCTGGCCACGCATTGGCAAATCCCGTTTTAATTGCTTCCCAAATAGCCGGTAAAGCTTCTACGATTTGAGGTATAGCATTGATAAGACCTGTAACCAATCCAGCAAACAGGGTGATTCCTGCTTCTATGATCTGCGGCAAAGCAGAAATTATAGCTGGTATGAGAGTTTCGATGATTTGCGGAAGCGACGTAGCCAAAGATTGAACTAAGCCAGTCGCAGCAGATATAATTCCCGGCAAAACACTGTCAACCAGCCCCGGCAATTTTTCACCAATAACAGGAGCGAGGTTTGCGATTACGTTGCCGATTCCGCTTAATGCCTGTTCCGCAACAGGCAGGATGTTCATAAACGCCGTTTCTGCGGAATCAGTCAGCGCTCCAAAATAAACGCTCAAATCAGCGTCTTTATCGCTGAAAGCGACAAGCAGATTCTTCCATGCCGCTTTTGTTGCCGCAAACGATCCGGCAATTGTAGTCGATGCCTCTTTTGCGGTCGTTCCGGCGATTCCCTGTTTTTCTTGGATCAGGTTGATAGCTTCAACAATGTCGCCGAAGTTCTCGATAGACAGATCTGCCGCCTTGCCGTTCGCCGCTGCGTATTCATTCGCATCAGCAATCAGCCGCTCCATTTCCGTCTTTGTGCCACCGTAGCCGAGCTTCAGGTTGTCGAGCATGGTGTAGTTCTGCTTCGCAAAGCCCTGATACGCAGCTTGAACAGAGGAAATGTCACCGCCGAATGTGTTGAAGTTGTCCGAAATGGCCCTCATGGCCTTGTCAGCCTGATCTGCGGCAGCAGCTGTATCTCCTCCATAACTCTGGATCAAAGCCGCTGCAAAGCTCGTACTTTGCTCCAGATACTGATTCGCGCTCATGCCGGCCGTCTGGTAGGCTTGCTGGGCGTACTGCATCATGGTTTGTGCGGCTTCTTTACCGAAGAGCTTTTGAACGCCTCCGGCAAGCTGCTCATACTCGGCGTATGCCCGAACAGATGAGGTTACCAATGAGACGACCGCTGCACCGCCAGCGGCGAGCGCCGCTCCCGTCACTTTGGCAAATTTTCCTATTGTTTTTCCAGTTTTTGATAGGCTGCTTTTGAATTCGCTGTCATTCAGTTTAATATCAGCTACAAGCTCAAATACGTTCATTTTTACATACCTCTACGCCAGCGCGGGAAAGAATATCGTACGCGATTTCAATAGGCGACCTATTATCGACAGTTACAGGAAGTAAAGAATCATAATATCTGCGCACAATATATTTTCCTTGCGCTAAGGCCTGAATACTGTCGGTAACATAAATGCGGTACGCTAATTCGCGACGAATACTTTCATACCGTGAATTAGCGTACCGCAAAAAGGGTTTTACTGCGCGACGTCCTCTGTATTCTCCGTAGGCGAGCCAGAGGGCGTCTGTTCCTCCGTCTGACCCGCAAAGGTAAAAAGCTGCGCGATATCAGGGTCATCAAAAAGTTCGATCAGCTTAGCGGGAAGCGTCAGCACATTGCAGTGATATTCTGTGGCCGGCACACCATCAAACGTCGCAAGAACGGACATTACTGCCCGCTTATGATTCTTGATAGCCAAGGCCACAGCGCGAAGTCTGCTGCCATCCTCCGCGGCTTTCCTCACTTCTGCATCAGCTAAGATCTCCGTGGCCGGCTCAATCAGATCCGCCAAGAGATCAAGAGCCGCTTCATCTTTGTAGTCAGACAGTTTCATTTATTTACCTCCTATCAGGTGGACGCCGGAGTACCGACAGATACGTAGATCTCGAAGGGAACAGTGTCCTGCGCGTCCATCGAGAAGTGGGAAGTGAACTCAAACGCAAACTGACCTTTTGCTTTGTCGCCAGTCTGGAGCTGGAAACCGCCGGTTGACAGTGTATTCATCATGTGAATAGCTACGAAGCCGGCTTTCTGCGCGCTCTGGCCGGTGCCGTCTTCGTTCACGTTGGAATAGTCGCCCACAAGCCACAGGTCCTTAAAGTCAGCGGCAGCAAGATCCCTGCGCGGGGTAATCTTAGTAGACGCCACATCAGCCGCGGCAGCCAGACGCGCAGCGAGAGAAGCGGAGATTGCGACAAAAGTGCCGGTGCACTTAACCTCCCAGTCGTCCAGCTTCTTCAGCTCCTTAGTGTTCTTCGGGCAGTTGTCGATATCCTCACCGAAGTCGATAAACGACGGGGTGGCAGTGAAGTTGATACCACCGCTCGTGGCGGCGAGAATATTCGCATCGACGACAGCAGGAGAAGTGGGGTCGAACGTAGAAAGCAGGACCCCAGCGTTCATCTGCAGCGTCTGAAAGGTATTCTCAGGTATTTTAGTGTATTTCATGCGATATGTCCTTTCTACGCAGAAAGATATTCTACGTTGATATTGATGTGAATTCTGCGGAGGTCGTACCCGCCTGCAGAAGAAACGTCTTGCGCGTCCATGCGCTGTGAGAACGGCGCGCCGCGGGTAATCCAAAGCGCGCCGTCATCATATGGAACGATTTTACCGCCACGGCCTATACCGGCGTTAATCAGCTTAGCAAGCTGCGTAATACGGTCCCATGCCGTAGAGCGGTCCCAGATGTCAGCGCCGATCGAAACTGCGTTATCGAAAGAATCCGTCGCTACTTCATATGAAATGTACGGATAGTCGATCTCAAGCTCTTCGATTGTCTTATTATCATACGCGCTTTGTTCGTCAATTGCAGCGACGCCGAAAGATGACCAAAAGCTATGAAGGGCCTGTACGTTATCCATGTGGCAGCTCCCATTCTTCCGCGGTCACTTGTCTCATGTTAAGCGTGGCGGAGGCCGGCGTTTTCTTATCGTCGCCGTCGGACGTGATACGAAATATCTTTCCGTCGTGTGCTCGGCGAAAAACGTCGTGGTACTGCAGATTGACCGTTTTAGAGGTCGTAACGGTATATAAACTCGTTACGCCCTGAACGCCGGCGGCTCTGGCTTGCATCGAGGAGTCAAAGACGATCGCTGCGTTAAACTCCGCGCCGTCGACATACGTCGAGACATACCCACCGTACCCGTCGGACTGCGTGCGCTTATCAAGCATTACGCATTTTTCCATGGCGTCAGATAAAAGACTCATAGCTTCCTCCACATATTCAGCCTGGACGCAAAAGCAGTAATCCAAGAGACGCCGCTGCCCTGAGAGCTTCCCGCCCCGCTCTTACTGTAAGAGTAGCCGCCGAAACTCTCAGAATTGAACGGAGACATCGCGGAGCTATCCACAGCCTCATATTTAGCCCGCCATTCGGCGATCTCTGCCGCCAGGTTAATAACAGGCTTCGGAATAGAAAGAGCCCATACGGCGCCTTCAAACTCCTCTGAGGGCAAATCAGCGGCGGGGTACTGATGTACCCCGTCGCTGAAGACACTGCCCATGACGCGAAAATACTGTCCGTCCTGCAGAAAGTCGGCGGTGATATTGCCGTTTTCGATCGTGAACGTACCGGTATGCCTTTCGCGGTCGAACCAGTTATGAAGTTCCTGGCAAAGCTCGGTAAGCATTTATACCGCCTCCTTTACGATCAGGTCTTCGCAGTAACGGTGCCGGTCGCGGAAGCGATCGCCTGACCAGAGCCGTTGACCTCGACGAGACGATACTTATGGCCGTTCGTGGTGGCAACGACCTGGTCGTCTACGACTTCGGTCCAACCCGTCGGGTCGAACTGCGCAAGATAGGTCGCATCGGCGGGCGCCGTACTGGCCTGAGCCTTGAAGTAGAACTTGCCGCCAGCGACGTCCGGATCGGGAACGGTCAGCTGGGAATCACCAGCAGAGCCGGCCGAATAGGCAGCAGTGGAAAAGCCGGAGATACTGCCCATGGAGCCACCGGCCGCCACGACATCGACGATGGCGATGCCGTCCAGGTACTCAGCCCAGAGAGCCATGCCCATAAGAGCGAAGCTCTCGCCCACGGCGGTGCTGTAGTTGCCGTTGGCGTGGAAACCGATCAGGTTGGTCTCGCCCTCGACGGCGTAGTTCAGGCCGAGGCGGGCAAACTCGCTGTCGCCCGGATCGATATAGTAGAGGTCGATGTTCTCGACGGGCAGAGCCACGACACGGCCGCGCTTGATGTCAGGATCGGACATGAGAAACAGCACGCTGTAGCCCATGAAGTTCTTGACGTAGGTGAGGCCGTATTCGGTCTGCGTAGTGATGGACGCGGCGCCGAGGTAGTCGTGGAAGTCCAGAACGTTGCAGAAGCCGACCACCTGGGTGATGGTCTTACGCATCTTCTGGAACTTGTCGATGACCAGGCCCTTCGCGACAGCGAGTGCCATCTGGAAGGTCGTCTGATTGTTGGTCAGCGCGCCGGTATTGAGGAAGGCATAGAAACGAGAGAGGACGTTGCTCTGAAGCTCGTTCAGGAAAGCATCGTCGGTCTTTTCAATGGCGATCGCGGCGCCGTACTTGGCGACGTCCTCGATCGGGACGGCCTTCGCATACTTTTCGATGCTCAGGTCAGACATAGCGGCCTGAGTAACGGTAGCCTTGCTGTAAGGAATCACCTTACCGGGGCCGACGTTACCGCTCTCCAGGGCCACGGAAGCGGTATAGGAGATCAGCTTAGAGCCGGGGGCCTTGCGGATCGGGCGCATAATGCCCAGAATATCGCGAAGGGCCTGCCAGTTCTTGGTAAAACGGGAAACGAAGTCGATTTCACGCTCGGTCACACCGGAATACACATTCGGCAGAGAATCGCGAGCGTTGCTGAAAGATTCAACATTAGAAGGCATAGCTTGTTATCCTTTCTGCTGCTGTGCAGCTAAAAAATCACGCCAGGCGGCTTGCCGCTCTGTCGTGTCTTTGATGGCAAGGATCTCGTCTTTAGTCTTGACGGCCTTGCCGCCGTCATTATTGGGCGGTTTCGAAACGTCCGCGCCCTCTTTGGAGGCCTTCGTAATATACTCAGGCCATTCTTCTTTCAAGCTCTTAATAAGAGCTTTGCCGTCCTTCACTTCGCCTTTATCGTCCAGGTCGAAGGAAGAAAGATCGGAATATTTGACCGCTTTCGCGATCCCAGCCTCCGAGAGGCCGGCGTCTTTTGCGACCTTCGCCAGCGCCGCCCGCTTAGCAGCGTCGCTTTCCTTCTTCTGAACATCGGCTTTGTAGTCGTCATACTCCTTCTTGAGCTTGTCGTAGTCGCCGCTGTTCTTTGCGGACTCCTTCAGCTGATCGTAGTCCGACTTTACTTTGTCGTACCCGTCAGCTTTGGATTTGTAGCCGTCACGCTCTTTCTTCAGCGCGTCGACGGTCTCGGTATGGGCCTCGATGATAGACGTAATCTTGTCCTCCTCAAGTCCCATGCTTTTGAGCATTGCTCTGGTAAGTGCCATGACACTATCTTCCTTTCCTTTGTGGGCTGTTCTTCGCCCCGATAGTTATATAAAAACCGCTTTGCTTCGCGGTTTTTACCAATGAAAAAGGCAACCCGTATTACTACGGATTGCCTTACATTATTTTCAGCGCCGGCCAGAGTTGAACTGGCATATAGGACCACCGCTATCCACGCCGAGTCGAACGGCTTTTAGTCCTCGTACCCTCTAACGACTGCTTTACCTGTTAAGCTACAGCGCTGTTTTATTAACTACCGCGTAACGCGCGCCGGAGAATTTCTTTGTACTCGTTTACAAAGTTCGCGGCCGCATTTTTAATCATGTGAATCGGGCTGACGCCTCGTGTCCAATGCCACTCGCCGTCGGTGCCTTGATAGGCCCAAGGCGTTTTTCGCCCACCAGCTATATAAATACCGGTACCCAGCTCATGAAAAATGGCGTATTTGGTATTTGTCCCAATATAGCAGACTTTATTCATGACTGCATGAGAAATACTGTTTCTTAAAGCGCCGGTATCTACGCGGCTTGCTTCCGTGACGATCTGCTTTGCATGGCTGACTGCTTGATTTCCTACCGCTTCCAGGCCCGCTTTTGCTTGCGATTCGAAAGCTCTAAGAACTTCAGAAGAATTATCTGTGATTTTGAAGGTTACAGACATAGCTATTCGCCCTCAAAAAGAAACTCTTTTGTATATTCGGTCTCGACAGCGACAAGCTCGCCGTTTTTTTCCCGAATAATAAGCGTCGGAAGCATAAGCGTCTCCGTATCATGCGCTAAATCCGGCTTGTCGGGCTCAACACATAAAAGCGCTTCTTCGCCAATTGCGCAAAGCTGCTTGTCGGCTTTTTCAAAAGGAATTCCGTTTTTCTGACAAAACTCACGCAAAAAATCAAGTATTCTTTTTTCCGAGAGCATTGCCGTCATCTCCCTCTGATAATAGTCCAGTTTCCAGACACGTCGAATAAAGTCGTTTGATTTTGCCCAAAAAGCTTCATAATATAGATGTCAAATGGAGACGGAACAAGCCCGCCGACAACGTGAACGTGACCACTCCAGCGCCATCCGTCATCCCTATATTGCTTCGCGGTTATACCGTTGATCGCGTCGACGCTTTTTGTCGTGCCGCGGATAAGCATTCTCTCTCCGCGCCTCGTAAGAAGCGCGAATTCGACTCCTTCATGAGCAGCAAGAGCGCACATATCACGAAAGCTTACTTCATTTTTCTTTATTATAACGTAGTCTCTATTGCTTTGTAAATAAGAAAGCAGCGCGTTTTGCCGATTATTAAGCGGTGCGCCGCCTATTACAGCACCAGGCTTTCCGAAAGCAGTATTTCGGGAGCTTACTACACGATTTTTGCTAGCCAGCGACTTAAGATTATTCCATGCAGTAGAATCAAAATACTTAATTCTTTGAAACTCTGAATACGAACGCGGCGCGTCTTTGCCAAGTAGCCTTTGATATTCCTTAAATTGGGCGCGGTCTGCTGCTGTATTAGGAACTGCTTTCGCCTGTTGCCATTCTTCGAAAGACATATCGCCCATTTTAGGCGAGCTTTTAATTGTTTCTCCTTCAAAACCTTTAACCCAAGAGAGCAACGTGCAGCGGCAATTCCAAATTTCACTTTGCGGCGCGTCGGAAGAGCCAGACGTACAATCGGCCGGCCACATGATCTTGAAGCCGTCTGGCGTGTGGAACGGCTTATCGACGGTCGTACGCTGCCCGTGCATAAGACGGTGATCATGGCGCGTTCTGCCGTCAAGCGTCGTCTGCCATTCGATCGTAAGATCTACGCCGAGCCTGGACGCCCGTCTGAACGCCTGATATCGTCCTGCGTTTTGCGCGGCAGTCGTCATCGTCCGGGCGTAGCGGACGGCGTTGTTGTAGTCCATCTGCGCGACGGATTGAAGCCGCTTTGCCACTTGATACGCTCCCTCGCCCTGGAGAACGCCTTGGAGTACCGCGCTCTGAATATGGCGGGCGTTCCATTGGAGGTCTTTATTCTCTGCAATCCGCGTGGCTTTCGCCGTAGACGGCCTCGGCATGAGCTGAAGATCCGTTTCGCGCATCAAGAGCTCGGCGGTGTCGTGATCGTACAGCTGGAAGCCTGTGTCGATCTTGCCGCCGTGTTCCAGGTCGTAAGTGCCATAATTCATGTTCAGCGCGTACACGTCCGGCATACCGTCCCGGGTTATCCCGAGCGCAATCTGATCAGCGCGCTGGAAGTCCGCGGCGAGACCGTCGCGCATCATTTCCCACTCTTTTCCCATCATCTTATGACGGAAAGCCCAGTCTTTGTATTCCTTCTGGGAAATGATGCCGTCCCGGAGGAGGTCTTGCTGTCGCTTGTCCTCCTCCTCAAACTTTTTCATCCAGGCGGCGAGTTTCTTTTCCACGTCGGCCAGCGCACGACTGTATTCAGCTTTCACGCGCTCTTCGAGCTCTTTGAGTATGTCCTCGGTCAGTTCGTGGCCTCTGTCCATTTATCACCTCGCAAAGACAAGCGCACCGCCGCCAAGAACGGCAAGTACGATTTCTATGTTGTTACCTCATGAGTCATAAACAGGATAGTCGTTTGCGGACTCTGCAACATACTCACCGCCGCCGCCACCGCCGCCAGACGGAATCTTGTACTTTGTGTCTCCTACTTGCAGACCTACAAGGTCTGCTTCAGTTCCCGCAAGTGTCGGATTTGCGACAACATTCGTGCCGCCTCCTTTCTGCGCGATCGCATCGAGGTACATTTCCTCACGAGTTTTCGGCTCTGGCATATTGCTCGTGTCACCTGTTGCAGCAGCAGCCAGGAACATTTCGCCTCTCGTCAGAGGACTTTCAGGAATAGGCATATTCAATCATCCTTTCATGTCAAAGTGTTACTATGCCGCGTCGCAGTAGCTTTTGCGTCGTCGTCGTTTTCTTCGCCCTCCGGCGTCTCTTCCTCATCGGGAGTAACGCGGTCAAGCCCCTCGGCGTCGATCTGCTTGTTCATATCTTCGAGCATATCGATGTCGCCATTGATCGTCAGCAGCTTCTCCCGGATATATTCCTCCGTGAGGTACTGCGCCTGCATGATGAGCACTTGCGTTTCTTCCTGCTTGTTGATGATCTGGTTGCGCGTGTACATCGGGCTGTCGTCGATACCCGCAAGCGCGAGAATGCCAGAAATAAATCGCGTGACCTGGCGCTCGATCTTGTCCACCTTGAGGTCGAGCGGAACGTAAGACGCCTGTATGGCCGTCGCACTCTGATTGCTGGCAGATACCGCCGCGCTGTTAAATGCCTGGAAGTCGTCATATAGGCGATTAACAAGCATATCTATCGTCGTTTTCGTGCCTTCGTAAGGCGCTTCGATCGTCTGCGCCGTCGCAGTCGCCCCAGCTTCGCCGTCCACATGGGCGACATGAATGGTCTTCAACCGCTCGATGAATTTCGCGTCATCAAGGTCGTCCATTCCGCCTGCGTTTGAAAGCACCCAATAAATGAGATTGCCCTCATCAACGTTGTTTACCATGTTGGACGAAGCAAGGTCAAGCGCGTCAACCGTGTTTCTCTTGCCGCGCAGCGCGGATTTGTGCGCTTTATTCGCATAGAGCGGGACAATTGGAAGCGTGACATAATTTTCGCCGTTAACGTCGATAGTTCCGTCCGCTTCCGAGGCGACCGTGCGAATCACATACGAGCGTTTTTCTTTGAGGATCTGCATATCCTCGCCTTTCCGCTTGATGTACTCCGTAAATCCGTCCGGCTCGTACAGAGTGCAGCGGAGCGGCTTGCTGGCGTCTAACTGCCACCAGCGAATGCCAGCCATAAGAGAGCCTGTTTCCTCGCCGTAAAGCGGGCAGAATTCAGTCGCTTTGAACACGTCGATGTGATCCACGTTCCAAAAGCCGAACGCAGCTCCGCCAATGCGGGCGTATTCGAGCGCGTCCATAACGTCCTCGTCAAATGTAGCCCCGAGCTTGTCCTTCGTGGCGTCATTGGCAAAGCGGACGCCGTTGCCGAGGAGATAGCCGACTTCCTGATCAATGACCATCGTGAAAAAGCTGGACGCGATTTTGTGGTTTGCCGTCCACATATCCACGTGCGCTTTTCCTGCCATGTCATACAGGATCTTCTCGTAGCTGTTGATCGTCGGATTCTCGCCGTTATAATACAGCTCAGCTGCTTGCGCGAACCTATATTCCGGACTTGCCGCGTAATCGTGAATCGCTGCCTGGATAAACGACATACGCTCGACTTCATTTTCGCCGAGCGCTACCAGATCTTCGTATGTCTTCATTCTTTATCTCCTTAACGGCCCCAGATCGGCACGTAATCGCTCTTCGGGCCCGCATTGCCGGGACGGCGCCATATCTCTTCAGTCGCGTATCGTACGGCGTCGATATGATGGTTATTCATATCGGGATAGCCGCTCATGATCTCACCGTCTCTCGTACGTTCGTATTCGTAACCGAGAAATTCTCTCGCGGTATCGGGACAGCGCCGTTTATCAATCACGATCTCGTTCAAGCTCTGCAGCCATACCATAGAACGCTCGACGCTTCCTGGGCCTTTGATCGCCCCGAAACATTTAAGGCCGTATTTGTTATAGTCCGCTACGCTCTTCGGCTCTGCGCCGTCAGCAGTAATTCTGTCTTCCTTAGTTAAGCCGTGCTCCAGCAGCTTATCAGCGGTTTCTTTATTCCCGAGCTTGTTCGCGGTAAGCTCGTCAAAAATAAATAACTGTCGCTGCGCTGCGTTAAAGCAAACGCGATTAAAGGCCCAGGGGTCGGGAAAGTAGCCCCAGTCGACGCCGTTATATACGCGGTCGAAACCGGCGATCTCTTCGTCCGTGATTTCCCGAATTGTAACGTTCTCGAATACGTCGCTGCCAGTGCCGACGGGAATACCGAGATATTCGTGTTGATATGCTTTCTCGTTCGTCTCTTTGAGGTATTCCGCTTCAGCGAGAAACTGCTCGCCGAGCCAGGAAGGCGGAGCTTCAAGGTATGTAGATTTGTGGCAAAGCCGGTCCGGACGTTCTTCTTGACTGTCGATATTCGCCCAGTTATCGCGGCTGATCGGCGGGTTATAACTCTCAAAGTTCCAAAACATCTCGCCGCCGCGCATTGTAGATTGTAAAATCGTTCGGATCTCGGCTCGGCCGGCAAATTGGTCTTTTTCTTCAAAATGCGTGATTCCGATATACCCGAACGGTACTTTGATCGATTTGATCTTCATCGGGTCGTCTGCGCCGCGAAACATGATCTTTTGCCCTGTCGGCTTATACGTAAGCTCCATCGGCGAGATCTTCGCGTCCCAATAGCTGGCCATGCCTAGTGCGGCTATACCCCATATATATTGCGCGTATACAGAATCGCGAATCGTGTTACCGACTTTGCGCAGCACGAGCGCGTGCACGTCCGGATGCTGAACGATCAGCAGCGGAACGAGCAAAGAAATAGCAGAGGACTTCAACGAGCCTCTGCCTCCTCCGAAATCGTAATGCGTATGTTTATGATCGAGCACGTCTCGCGCTACGCCGTAATACGACGGACCGAGAACACTCGAAAGCCGTACCTCAGACATCTACGATCACCTTGACGCCTTCGTCCTCCTTCTTTGGCGTAACCGGTACGAACTTATCGATTACGATGCCCATCGCGATCGCGATCGAATTAACGGACGCTTTTTGCAGTTTTACGGGATCTTTTATCGCTTCGAGCGCAAGAAGTACGAATTCTTGCGCGCTTTGCTTTTTTTCGTCGAGAAAATCGAGCATGTCTTTGGTATTTTGCTCCTTTTTCTCAGCAGCGGCTTTTATCGCGTCCGGATTTGTCTGCAAGATCCTCTGCACGCTCGACGTCGAAGTCCCGTATTTCTCGGCAAGCTTTCTCATCGACATTCCGCTGACGCGATCCGCGATCAATAATTTCTTTTGTCCGTCCGTCAGCAAAAGACAGCCCCTCCTCTGCCTGTATTCCCTGCCGTGCCTTTTTACGCCAGGAGGCATAACGTAAAAAAGCAGGCCTCACTGCCTGCCGATTTCACAATAGCATTATAACGCGGGTACACGTCGCTTTACATGGCTAGAAAAACGAATATTCAAAAGGTAGCAGAAGTAGCAGTGTAGCGCATTTTCCTTATATAGGTTTAATATTGCGTTTAGAGAGGAAAATTTATTTTTTCCTCTCTAAACTGTGTTATAAAAGTCCTTAGGAAAAAACTGCTGATACTGCTACTTTGAGCCTCTAAGGCTTGCGGTATCTGACTTTTTTGGGTAGCAGGTTTCTGCTACTTCTGCTACCTTCTGCTACCTTTCGCTACCTTCAAGTTTTTGAACTATATTCGTTTTTTTCTTCCCAAAAATGAATAACGTCGCCGATCGCCTTAATATCAAAGGCCGTTCCGATCTCTTTTCCGTTAGCGTAAACGATATAAAGCTCGCGGATATGATCGTATTTTACTCTGTATTCCACGTACTTTTTCACCTCCCGTCCGATGTATTCGTCGATCGAAATGTTAAGCGCGTCCGCTAAAAGAACAACCGTTGCGAGCTGCCCCTGGCGGTAATCGTTTTCTAAAACGCTAATCGTTTTCGGCTCCACGCGGGCTTTCGCCGCGAGGTCTCGGATAGTCAATCCGGCGCGCTCTCTGGCATGTTTCATCGCCGCCCCTTGCGTCATTTTAAGCCCCTCCCTCGGCACCCGCAGCTGATTCGTTTGCCGTTCCGAAGAGCAGTTGCCCGGGCGTCCGTAAGCGTACCGCAAGCGCACCGGCAGCGCCACACCGCACCGCACATCGAATAATCGCACCGTTCGATCACAGTCAGGTAGCCGAACGTCTGCCCGGCGAGGTCTTCGCAAGGCGCCTGTTCGCGTTTTACGTACTTAGCCGAGACCATTGGCGTTCTCCTTCATAGCGGCAAGACCGTTCTTATGCAGGCGCAGTACCCAGCGGTAAGCGTAGTGCATGTTATAGGCGATCTCTTCCCAGCTCATGCCGGACAGATACCGGGCTTCCAGGACGGCGCGCTGCGTCTGATTCGGTACGAGCTCGAAGATCGCGTCGGCGACTTCGTGCTGCAGCCGAAGCATGCGAATGATCTCCTCCTCGATCTCCTGCGTAAGTGCCGTGATCTCGATTGCGCAGTTGCCGATTTTATCGCTCGGTCCGGTATACGCGGAAACGGGCTTGACCGAGGACGTTATTTGTATGCTGATCTGCCGCAGGTGATCAATGCGCTGCTTCTTGACTTTGATACGCTGCTCGAGCTTGAAGCACTGCCCTAAGAACGACCGCGGATCGGCCGCGATCATTTCGAGGTTTTCTTGAGATACCACGGGGCGCCCTCCTTTCTTTTCGCGTCTTTAGCTTTTTCATACGCCCGCATGCAGTTCCAGCCGCAGAAGTAAAGCGTACGGTCCGGCTCTTTGATCTTATAGGTCCAGGTCTCGAACGCGAGCGAGCCGAACTGCTTCTTGCAGCTTGGGCATACCCGCAAATATCCTCCGTTCGGCATTACCGGTCCTCCTTATAATAGTCGTCCGCGTCCGTACCGTAATTTGCGGCGACTGCAAGAAAGGCGCCGACCGCACCGATCAGCACGCCGATGATAAAAGCAGTAACCGCTGTCATACGTATTCCCCTTTTCTTAATTGACCTTTTAACTTTTCGTTATAGCAGTCTACACATATTTCTTGTGTATGTCTTTCAGGAATAAGCGGTGCTATATTTACCCAATCTTCCTTTGCTCCAATGTCAATTTTAATAATAAACCAGGACATCATTTCTTTACCGCATGTATCACATTTATGAACAATCATCACTCGCCCTCCTCTGCCTTGACTATGTGTTTGCCGCTATGCGTTCCAGTCCACCGTAAGTTCCCTGCTGTATCAACGTATTTGTTGTATACTTCTTCGCTGTGAGCAACAGCGCAAGTTACAGCGCCACCGCATTTTATGGTCGCGGACAACTTTGAATCCTCTGCCGGGATGATGGTGGGAGCGTCCATTAGCATCTGCTGAACAGGCCACCATTCCGTACAGTTTTCACCGCCGCTTTTGAACGAGAACGAGAAGTCACGACCATGCTCATCTGCGGCCTTTTCTTCTTTTTCAAACCGTTCTAACAGCGCATCCGCATCAATCAGCCTCCCATGCGGCGGGAGTTCGTACGCTTCCGCAACTTGCATCCCCGTCTCTGTGTCAAAGACAAGCCCGTTGTACTTGACAGTAATAGTGTAACTTTCCCGTTCAGTCGGCATCTCCATGCCCTTGATGTAAACGCTCATTCTGCCCTCCTGTTCCACTTTTGGATAGCCATAGCTTCGGCTGTGCCTAACTCTCCTTGATGTTCCGAAACATAGAAAATCTTGGGCGTTCTTATACCGCAAGAACAACACATAACGATTACATACGGCTCAGTTGCGAAAGCGTCTTCGCGTTCTGCGTATGACAGTCTTGCTTCTCTCCCACAAAACGGGCAAGGTTTAAGTTCGCTCATGTTTTTACCTCCTTACTTAGCTCATACTTTTTTCTTAGTTCGTAACTCTCTTTGAAAACATTCATGCAGAGCTTATAGCACTGCGGCTCGTACTGTTTCATAAGTTCGAGCTCGCGCCAAAGATTTTGGCCGAACGGGCAGCCGACGCAGCCTGTACGCCGAAGGCCCCAAACTTCGTAACAGTCGGAATATCGAATACCTGCGGAACGCTTAAACTCATATTTTTCATCGTCCGTCCAAAACCAAAGCGGCATATAATGATCGAGGCCGTGCGACGTTTCAAAACAACTACTATGCGCGCCAACGCGGCTACCGCCTTCAGATTTTCGCTCGCCGGTAATATAAAGATCGCAGTTTACGCTCTTCTGGTAGGCGATTAAAACGCCTTTCTTTGATCGAAGACAGCATTCTGCGGAGATCTTCGTTTTAGGCTTTTCCTTAATTAGAAAGGCTTTCAAGCCGGTATTCCAATCGATATTGTAACGGCTCTTCTCGCCGAAGTCGTTTGTCCACCAGCGGCAGCCTACTTTACAGCGCGGATATTTTTCCGGCCAAAGCTCCGCAAAGGGCTTATCCTCATAGGCGAACTTATGCTTTTGAAGTCTCTGCATATAGTCGCTGACTTGTTTCGAAACAAATGGGACGCCATAAGTCTTTACCGCGACGGGGATCGGCATGCCGCGAAGCTCGATGATCTCTATGTCATATCGGTCTCTCAGGTCTTGAAGATGCTGCAGCGTCGCGCGGTATTCGATACCGGTATTGGCGAAAATGAAATGGATCCTCGGCAAATACTCGCGAAAATACGTCGCGATCAGATGCACGATAATATCGCTGTCGGAGCCGCCGGAAACGGAGACGCAAATGCTTTTATGTGTTCGTAGCAAATACGCCAGTTTACCGATCGTATTATTAACTCTTATTTCGTAGCTGTTCATATTTGTAGTCCTTGCATATTCGCACCGCACTTAGGGCAATAATTTACTTTTGTCGGCACTTCTCGTACGCTTACTTCTGTAAAAACCTCACCACAAACAGAGCATTCAATCGCATATCCGGGCTCGCCATCGTAAAGAATAAACTTATGCGCAATCCATTCTCCGTGCGCCATAGGCCGAGCATCGGTCGTCGGAATAGCTGATAGCCTTTCATATTTTGGGCAAGGCTCCCCGCAAAAATAATCTGGCTTATTGCTATGAAGAGAGCAACCTCGGCAAAGTTCTGTTAAAACTGCAGCGCGTTCAACAAGATCTCTCATTTTTGCACCTCCTGAATTCTTGCTTTTACGGCTTCGAGAAGCGCGTTCTGCTGCTCCTCTTTCGGCAAAAGCGTACTGTCGAGCACGGCGGCGTCGAGAGTGTCTTTCGCTAAAATATGGTGAATCAAAACGACCTGTTTTTGCCCCGGCCGGTGCAGGCGCTTATTCGCCTGCTGATAGTACTCCAAGTTGTTTGTCGGGCCGTACCATATAATGATATGCCCGCCCTCCTGGAGGTTGAGCCCGTGGCCCGCGCTTGCGGGATGCGCCAGCAGAATCGGAATCTCGCCTCTGTTCCACCGAGCTACCGCGCCTTCATCTTTGATCGAGACGGCTTCAGGGTAGCGGGCCAGGATCCGGCGCAGCTCGTGCTTATAGTTATAGAACACGAGCACGGGCTGGCCGTTTGCTTCTTCGATTAGCTGGTCGAGGACTTGCAGCTTTTCGTCGTGAAAATCCTTCGCTACGCCGTTCTCGTCGTATACGGCGCCGCCCGCGAGCTGCAGGAGCTTAGACCGGAGGACCGCCGCAGTTGCGCCGTCAATATCGCCGTCGGCAAAAGGCAAAATCGCCTCTTTTTCAAGCTTTTTGTACGTTTCTTTGGCTTTTTCGCTTAAAGCAAACTCATGCCGCACGAATCGGCGCTCCGGAAGATCAAGGTATTCTTTCGAGTCGAGACTGATACATAAACCGGAAAGCTTTTTGTATATTTCTTTCGTAGCGCCGAGTCTCGGTTTCCAAGAATAGACGATATGTCCATTTCGTTTATCCGGCAGAAAGTACTCTTCTCGATAACCTGTCAGCGTTCGCCCGAGAGCTTTACCTTCGTCCAGCAGATACGCTTGCGGCCATAAATCGAGAAGGCCGTTCGGCGCAGGCGTACCTGTGAGGCCGACGATCCGATGGATATACGGCCTCACTCGTTTAAGCGCGCGGAAGCGCTGCGCTTTACTTGACTTAAAGGATGAGAGCTCGTCGATTACGACCATATCGAACGGCCAATCTCGTTTGAAGTAATTGACCAGCCAGACAACGTTTTCCCGATTGATGATATAAATATCAGCCGGAACGTCTAAAGCTCGAATACGGGCCTCCTGGGAGCCCAGAACGAGAGAATACGTCAGGTCTTTCAGATGATCCCATTTTTTGATCTCCGCGGGCCAGGTATCTTCGGCCGGTTTTAAGGGCGCGATCACAAGAACGTTACGGGCGTCGAAATAATCCTGCAGAAGCTCGGAAATTGCGGTCAGCGTGATTACCGTTTTGCCCATGCCCATATCCAAAAATACGCCCGCTGCGCTATGGGATATAATGAATTGTTTCGTAAAAGCCTGATATTCAAAAGGCTCGTATTTCACAATACTTCGTCCTCCATTCGTCGTCGAAAATCTTCGAAATCGTTAATAGTCCAGGCTATGCAACCTTTGACACGAAGCCAGTTCATAATCTTCTTTTGCTGCTTGCTGAGCCCGTTTTCTCGTCCTGGACGCTTGACTTCGATAAAAACGATTCGTCCGTACGGCAAAACACAGATACGGTCCGGGACCCCAGGGCAGCCTGGGCTGACGAACTTAAACGCTCGCCCGCCCAGGCGCTTTACGTATTCGCAGATCTTACGTTCGAGAGCCGATTCCGTCATAGCGTTACGCTCCGCATAAAGCATCGCTGACGTCCGTAAAGCGGGCCGCAGTTGATACTGTTTCGCGGCTCCCAGCCAGGTACGCGGCGAAGAATGTTGTTGATCTCGCGGGCCTGCTGCGGGGTAAATGCTTTCGGGTCTCCGTGAAAAAGCTCTTGCCAGATCTCGATCGCGCATACGCGATCGCGGATCTCCGTTCCCGCCTCTTCGCCTGAGAAACCGCCGTTGAAAAACAGCAGACGCTCTTCCAGGCTGCGGTTATTCCAGTCTTTCGGCAGCAATACGTCGAGGAAATTCTCAATCAGGCCTTGCTTACTGCTTAGCTCCGTATGCTGCTCCTGAACTTCTCTCGCGACGGCTTCGTCTTCGGGCGAAAGATACCAGGGCTCGCCGGACCGGTAGCGCGTAAGGATCTCGGCCCAGATCTGGTCGACCGTCTCGTCAGTCAGCTTATCGCTCAGCTCGCGTCCTTCGTCGGAAACGACGACGGGCCAGAAACGCCGGCCTCCGGTCGAGTCGCGAAGAAATTCGTCGTCGTTCGTCGTACCGAAGAACGCGCATTGCCGCGGATGTTCCTGCGTTCGTCTGGCGTACGCCGCGCGGTAGCTGTCCGACTGTTTAGATACAAACTGCTTAATCTGCTCGATGTCGGCTTTCTTCGTGGCCGCCATTTCGCCCATCTCAAGGATCCAGTAGCCTTGCAGCTGCTCGTACGCGTCCTTGCCCGACATGGTATAGAGGGAATCGGAATACCACTTCTTGCCGAGCTTCATGATCGTCGTCGACTTTCCGCAGCCCTGAGGCCCGATTAAAACGAGCACGTGATCGTGCTTGCAGCCCGGCTCCATGATACGGGCGACGGCGCCGATCAAGGCTTTACGCGTCACCTCTCGCGTATAACGAGAATCTTCCGCGCCAAGGTAGTCGATGAAAAGCGCGTCCGCGCGCTTAACGCCGTCCCATTCAAGGGAAGTAAGATACTCGCGTACCGGGTGCCGCGAGGACTCGATCATCGCGAGCTCAACGGCGTCGCGTACTTTAGGCGGGTTGGAGATCTTATAGAATTTCTCCAAATGATTTCGCAGTCCCGCGTCGTCCGAGTCGAGCCAGCCGTCAGACTGGCGCTGGTCGTAGTCCTGCCACGGGAGATCACCGCAGACGATCGGCCTTTCACGGAAAGCATCGTAATAATACCGATCCTTGATTCGAGGGTCGTTCTTCATAATGATCAGAGCGTTCTCGATTGTCGGCTCGATATTACCCTTTACGGTAACCGAAAGCGTCTTTACCCACTCCGCGCTATCCGTATCACCGTCCTCGTCCAGAGCGCTCGTGATCTCGGCGAGGTTATGAAGATTCAGTTCTTCGCGTACGGCTTCGTCTTCGATCGCGAGCTCAGACATAGCTTGATAAGACGGCAAGCGGTTGACGGGCGTGCTCGGGTCTACGTCGTCGTCTCGGTCGCCGAACATGTGCAGCCGAACGAGGTCGAAAGAGTTACACAGCTTTCCGCTGATCGGGTCAGTCCCGTGATGGGAGTACGCGAATTTACCGTTCTCATAAAGCACGAGGCCGCCGGAAGTAGAGCCGCCTGTATAGGTATATCGGCCGTCGCCGGCTTTCTTATAAGTCGACGGCAAAAACTGCTCGATCGCCTCTTCGACGGGGTATGTTCGGCAAAACGCGCCGACGATACCGGGCTTCTCATACGGATCGCCCTGCTTTTTAGCAAGGCGATCCATGATGTCGCGTTTACGGCTGGACACGGGCCATTGCGCCGGGTCTCTCCAATCCGTATAGCGTTTGAGCTGTTCGTCTACGTCAAGCCAAGGGGCGTCTATGATCTCATACCGAAACGGCGCGTCATAAGAAGCGCTCGGCCAGTACATTAAGCGATGCGGCTCGAAGGTCGTGTCGTCACACATGTCGATGCCTATATCGCCCGCGATTCGTCTGGACACAGCCGCGTATTCGTCCGGCGACACAGCCCTCGACAGCGGAATGACAAGGCGCAAGCGCTGATTCGCTCTCGTGTGCGAATGCGTGCTGTAGAGGACAGCCGCGCAGTCGAGAACGAGCTCGAACGCGGGCCACGGGTCTTCTCCGGTCGGGATAGAGTCGAGGTCGAGCGTTATCAGCCGGCGCTGAATGATCGCGTCCGCTTTACGCCGCCCGCCGCGAAGTACGCCGCCGACAAAGCCGCCAACGTCTTTGATCTCGTCGCGTTTCGATTTCGGCATGTGCGTGTACTCGGTAACGGACTCGGACGTTCTTGTCGGAATCGCAAGGCGCGCGGCGAGGTCTGACCAGGGGAGTTCTTTATTTTGCCAAGACGTACAGCGTCTTGAGTTTCCGACGGCGATCATGATGATGCCATCGTTTTGCAGGGCTCTTGCGCCCATGTATCATCACACTCCTGTGCTGCCGAAAGCGCCTGCGCCTCGTTCAGCGTTTTCTAAAGTCATAACGAAATCGGGCGTCATGACGGGGAAGATTACGAGCTGCCCGATACGGTCGCCGGCTTTGATACTGTAGCAGTCATGGCTGACGTTCGAAATGATCGCGTAAACTTCGCCGCGGTAGCCGGAATCGATCGGAGGAAGTTCGCAGACGATGCCCTTCGCGCTGAGACCGCTTCTCGGAAAGATAAAGCCAACCATACCGTCGGGCAGCTCGAGCCCAAAACCGAGCGGGACCTTAACGACGCAGCCGGGCTGAATAACATAGTTTTTCGGCGAGTAAACGTCCGCACCGGCGTCGTTATAATGTGCTCTAACGGGAACCCGCCCGCCGAAATCAATGATCTTGATCTTCATCCGCGAATACCTCCGGGCAGACGATAGGCTCTTCTTCCGCAGTAGGCGTTTTTATACCGAGCAGCAGCCCCGCGCATGCGGCGGCGACGATCAAAAGCCCGATCATCAGGCTCACGAGAAACTCGTGGCCAGGATAGAGCAAACGCCCCACACCGTTAAGCGCAAGCTGAAGGACCTGACCGACTATGAAGCCGAGCAAAATATGAAAGATACGTTTCAAAATGGCTTCGCCTCCTTATACAGTTTCGGGAAGTCCGCGGCCAGGATCTCGGCCGGCGTAAGCGCCTTCGAAATCGGCTTACCGCAGGTCATCTTCCCTTCTTTACAAGTGCTCTGCTGACAGAAGGGACCGGTCGTCTCAGGCGCGAACAGAACAGGGCTGAGCTCATAAAGGTTTTCCCAGATCTTAAGCATGACATAGCGAGTCTCGTCCGTATTTCTGCGGCAAGTACGCTGTCCGATCATATGTTTCCACTGATAGGGCGTCGCGCTAATGATAAGCACGTTACGAAGGCCCTGGGGCATCGCGTAACCGGCCGCGTCGTTGTTTACGCCGTACGCGATGAGCTTTTCATACTCAAGCATAGCCTGCTGGCATTGCGTGAGATACGCGGCGCTGCGCATGTCGTCGATCAGCTCGTACGGAACGACGAAATCGGCGTCGCCAGAGTAGTCGCTGTACTGCAGAGACGCGGACATAAATTTGACCTCGTTCTGATGGCGTGTGATCTGCGCGAGAAAACGCCTTGACGCCCCAACTACAACGACGTTGATAACGCCGAACTTCTGAAGCGTAGGATGCGGCAGCGAGATCATCGCCTCAAGCGTTGCCAGGGAATATTTCTTACAGTACAACTCGTTAAAATCGGACATACTTTTGATCTTCTGCCCGCGCTGGGTGAGCCGCGCCGCGCATACGGCCATACGCTCAGCCTCGTAAACGGCCTGAACGTTCAGGACCTCGACCTCGATTTTATTCATGGGCGCCTCCTGTTTCTTCGACGATGGCGCGGAGAATCAGCAGATAATTGATGCTGTCTGTGATCTTCTCGATCCACCGCGAAGTCGTGTAGTGCTCGTGGCTCTGTACCATATCCGTAACGGACACGATATGCTTAGCCATCATTCCGAGCGCGGCTTCCGCCTGCGTGCAGCTCTGAAGAGCCGCGGCCTTCTTAAAGGCGATCAGACGGTCTGCACCGGGCGCGTACTCTTTACCCTTTGAACATAAGAGCTCTTGACAATAGGCCAATTGCTCGTTGACAATAGCGTCGAAGGTTTCTTTTGTCATAGCTTAATCCTTTCTATAGTATTCGCATTCGTAAGCGTCTGCCCTAAGTGGAAGGCCGGGCGCCCATTCGATCGGCTCAGCCATAAGCTCGCCAAGCTCTTTGGCGCTGCTTACGCCTTCCGGTACTTCGCAGATCACTTCGTCGTGCACATGGAAAACTACGGGAAAACCGTTTTTCTCAAGCCGAAGAATCGCCTCGGCTAAGCAGTCGCGGGCGACCGCCTGGACGATATTCTCGACGAGCTTCGGGCCGTACGACTCGATACGGCCCCAAGCACCGGTCGTTTGAATATTGCCGTCGTAGGTGATACTGTCGTCGACGATCGCCGGCTTAACATAGCTGAGCGTTCGGCCGTTCGGAAGCCGCAGCCGCATCAGAGGTCCTTGCCTGTAGAAGCCCATGCCGTACGGCAGCGTCGTGGGCGCTCGGTATTCGATCGTCTTTCTCGCGGCGGCGTCCGTGTCCCACCAGAATTTGGTAATCGCTCTATTCGCCGCGCGCCAGCTGTCGACAATCGGTTTCAGCTCGTCTTCGGTAAGGCCCATGTCGAGAGCGCCCATGCTCTTCATAGCTCCGACGCTTCCGCCGTAGCCGAGCGCAAGCTCCGCGATTTTGCCTTTCTGGCGCATCGGGTCGCCCTTCTTGACGCTGCCCGGGGGCAGATGAAACATCTGCTCGGCCGATGCTTCGTAGATCTTGCCGTGCGTATTGAAAACGTTGAGACGCCATCGCTCAGACGACAGCCAGGCGAGTACGCGAGCTTCGATTGCGGAGAAGTCGGAGACGATAAACCGGCAGCCTTTACGAGGGACGAACGCCGTCCTGATCAGCTGCGAGAGCGTTCCGGCTACGTCGTCGAAACACATCTCAAACGTTGCGAGATCCCCGAGCCTGACGAGCTGCCGGGCTATATCGAGCTCGGCGTCGGGCATCTTGTTTTGGGGCAGATTCTGCATTTGCACCATACGCCCGGCCCAGCGGCCCGTTCGCGAAGCGCCGTAGAACATCGTCAGGCCGCGGATTCGATCGTCACGACACGCCGTTCGAAGCATCGCTTCGTACTTTGCCGTCGAAGTCTTCGCGAGACTCGCTCGAATATCGAGCATCTTATTGACCGTCTCATGGTCTGCGTCCTTGCGGAGACCGGGAATTGATTTCTTATTAAGACTCTCGACTTCAATGCCCGCAGTATCTTCAATCCAGGCTTTGAGCTGCGCCGTGCTTTTCGGATTGTCAAGGCCCGTTAATGCTATGGCGTCCTCCAAAAGGCGGCTCTTCACAACCGCGTCGATCTCGACGGCGCGTTTCGCGAGCTCGAGGTCGACCTTGACGCCGCGGTCGTTTATGATCTGGTCTCTTTCCCATAGCGTTTGCTCCTTTTCATAAATCGGAAACTTCGACAAAATACGTCGGATCTCGCGCTCGGCCACGACGTCGTTGACGTTATATTCCTTATACAAACGCCAGCGCTCGGGGTCGTGCTCAGGAAAGTTACGAGCGCGATTTCCGTTCGCCTTTGTCGGTTTACAAGGCATTGAAAAGAAATAGATCAGAGCTTTGCCCGTTTTCAGTTTCGCCTTCTCTTCGGGCAAACCGAGCGCTTGACCGACCGCTTCCAAAGTAGACGGCAGCCCGAGTTCTCGCGCCATAACCGCCGTGCAGCTCCATTGTTCGGGCTCCATATAAGAGCCCGTATAAGCCCCGAGGCAAGTCCGTTCAAAGTTAGCGTTGAACGCCGTCTTCAAAACGGAAGGATCGTGTAAGGCTTCCTGGACGTCCTGGGGCAGCTTCTCGCCGCAAGCGAGGTCTACGACGCGCACGGGGTCGTTGTCGAACGCGTACCCGAACAGCATAACCTCGAAGTCTTCGCTCTCCGCATAGCGGTAAACGCCGCTCTTCTTTAAGTCGACAGAGCTGTACGTCTCAATGTCGATCGACAACGTACGCATCAGCCGAGAAGGTCGTCGTCGGAGTCCTCCCAATCGTCGTCCCAATCAGCGTCCGTAACGACGCCGCCGGCAAGAGGCTCGCCGTCATAGAGCTTCATAACGCCGTTGAGGCCGGCCGAGATGCCGCGCTTGCCCATGTAGTCGTAGACATAGAAGTTGATGACCGCGCGGCCGTAGCAGCCGGAGTAGAGCTCCTGGGGATTCGTGATCGGCGTCTTGTCGGCGTCCACGATCACGGGAGCGTTGGTCGAGCTGACGGTCATAACGTAGCAGCCCTTGCACTCAGGGCCGAAGTCTTCTCCGTTTTCGCGAACGCCGTCGCCGTCGTGCATGGTCGAAGCGAGATTGGGAGGCAGCTTCTTCCCGTTGTTCTTGGCGATGAAGTTTGCTTTCGCAGCTTCCATAGCTGCCTTGATCTTCGCGAGAGTCGCCTTGTCGCTCTTAGGGATCAGGAGCGTCACGCTGTACTTTGCGGGGCCGCCGTCCTGAGAGGCGCGCGGAGAGAAAAGATAGCAGTACGAAAAACGTACCTTACCAGTGGTGATCTGAGTTGTGTTAGCCATTTGATTATTCCTCCTCAAATTTTTTGATGATTTCATCGGTCGGGGTATACTCGGGGCGCTTATCGCTTTCAGGAGCGAGCTTCGGGGCTCCGGCCGGCTTAACGATCAGCCCGCCGAGCATTTCGGCGACGGCCTTCTTGCCAAAGTCTTTCTCCATCTGCGTAAGCGTGATAAGCTCGCGGGGTTTATAGATACACGCTTCGGGAATTCCGCGTTCGAGAAGCGTTTCGACCACTTTATCGGGGTCGGAAAAAGCGCGGTTGCTGCGGCCTTCGACGATTTTCCAGCCTGGGACCTTAGCGCCGGACAGAAGAGAGCTCTGAACGTAGTTCTCGAGGTCCTTCAGCCAGGCCTCAATATCCGAAGCGCGTTCAAGCAGCTTGCCGGCCTCTTCAGGAGAGAGAAGAAAAACGTCTGGCCCTTCGTCGAAGGCTTTCAGGTTTTCTTCGGCTCTGGCCTTACAGCTCGCTTTTGCTTTGCAGAATTTGCAGGTCTCGGCGGACGGCTTAAAGTCGCCCTTGCCTTCGAAGGCAAGTTTCGCGCGAGGCTTGACATACGTCTCGCCCCAGGTGAGAAGCTCGTCGATCGAGATCTCGTCGGACGTTACGCCGTTCGAGATACGCGGCTGAAAAATGGTCATCGTAATATGCTCGACGTCGTAAACGAGACCGTAAGTTTCGTACGCGCCGAGGGTGTAGATGCGCATCTGCGGGTTTTCGAAAGCGTCGACGCGCTTGCCCTTGCCGTACTTGAAATCGATGACTTCCATAAAGCCGTCGGCCAGGATCAGGCAGTCGGCGGTGCCGAAGCCTTCGGGCACCCATTTTTCGAAGCCGATCTCAGCCTCGATCATGACGGTCGCGTCGCCGGTCTTCTCTTTCAGAGCAAGCCACTTGTCGCGAATAAGTTCGGCATAAGCTGTGCAGTCTTCAAGCATATCGGGGGTATACCACTTGTTTTTCTTAAGCATGGAAAGCAAGTCGTTATACCCATGCTCACTGATTTGCTCCGTAGCGGAAAGAGCTGCAATCTCGGCGACCTTGTGGGCTACGGTTCCCTCTTCGGCGTATTCCGAAGTTTTATCGGGGAACATCTCTTCAAGCCTGACGCTCGGCGTGCATTCAAGCCAGCGATGCGCGCGGCTCGGAGAGAGCAAAGCGTGTCTCTCAGGCATTGGCGAGCTCCTTCATAAGGGCCGGGTAGTCGCTCTCCTGAACTTCGGTCAGCTTCTTAGCGCCGAACTTCGCGAAGGCCGCCTTCAAAGCGTCCTGCTTGCCTTCCTTGGAGAGTTTCAGGCAAACGGCCTTAACGTCGGTCTTGCTGATCTTCGGGGCCTCTTCGACAGCTTGCGGCTTAGCTGTAGCCTGCGGCTCGGGGAACGGATCGGTAACGGGATGTTCGACGGTAGGCGCGGCGCCCGTACCGGCCGGGACGCAAAGCTGCTTGAGAATGTCAAGGTTTTTCGGCGTCAGATCGATAGTTACTGTGATTTGCTGCATTTATTCTTGCCTCCTTAAATTTTTGATATGCTTTTTGATTCTGCGGATTCGCATAAAAGTCTTTAAGCTCGCCCAGTAAACGGCTTAACATTACTTTTTCTTTTGCAGCTGCAGAAGTTTGAAAGTTGAATTTCACGATACTTTTTTGGGAAAAAATACTCGCATCGCGAGCTCGCCGTCCATATTATAACGATCAATCATGAAAGCCATTTCCGACTGCGTAAAAGCTGCCCCGCCCCGCTCATTGATTTTTGCGTTAAAGCGAGACAAACTAATACCCATAGCAGCGGCAAGACTTTCCTGCGTATCGCCGAACTGCAGCATAATACTTTTGAGAAGCTGTTTATCCATGCACTTCCTCCTTTCTTAGCAATAGTATTTATGCAGCTTGCAAAAAGTCACGCGAAACGATATTATTTATATCGCGTAATTTTCTATTTGTAAACCCCCTTCTTGAAGTTTTTTTCAAAAAACTGTTTATCTTTTTCGAATTACATGATATATTTAGCTTAAAAGGAGGTGCTTCTATGGAAAACGCCCTGGGCAATAGAATCTATATGCTCAGAAAAGCCAAGCATATGACGCAAGAAGAACTCGGCCAAAAGGTCGGCGTAACAAAAGCGCAAATCAACAAATACGAGACGGGAGTAACGCGAAATTTGAAAAGACCGATAGCCGAAGCTATGGCGAATGCTTTAGACGTCTCACCTGCATTCTTGCTCGGCTGGCAAGAAACAAAGCCCGCTATTTCTGGCCTTAAAATTTCAAAAGAGGAAGAAGAACTTATTCGTATTTATCGGGCTTTGGGAGTACGGGACCGTATTAAGCTGCTTTCTTTCGCTATTGACTTAGAAGAAACAAAGCCAGTATAATTCTTATACTATAAATATTTTGCCGAAAAACGGAGGCGTTTAATAATGGCTTCTTGGTCTCGGGACGAAATCCTTATCGCGTATGCTTTATACTGCGTGACGCCTCTATCTAAAATCAATCCGAGTAATAAAACCATTCAGCAAGTAGCTCCGATGATCGGGCATTCTGTAAGCTCGCTCGTACTTCGCATGCGAAATTTCCAGTCGCTTGACCCTGCCGCGCCAAATGGCATGGCGCATGTCGCAAAAGCCGACAAAAGCATTTATGAAGAGTTTTGCCACGACTGGGGAACATTAAGCCTTGCTGCAGAGACCTTAACCGGTCTCGCGCTATTCGATTCATCGCCGCTGCAAGGCGCAAAGCCTTTATCGTCTCTTACCGACAGAAATAAAGTCAGCAGAGAACGCGCGTTCTTTCGGCAGTCAGTCCGAGCCGTCTATGACGGAAAATGCTATATATCCGGCTGCGCGCTGCCAGGGATTCTTGTAGCGAGCCACATTAAACCGTTTTCCTCTTGCCGCGATGAGAATGAGCGAACTACGCCTGAAAACGGAATCTATTTCAATACATTTTATGACCGAGCTTTCGATACAGGTTTAATGACAATAACCCCGGACAGAAAAGCAAGAATATCTCCAATCGTTAAGGACCTCGCCAAAGATGAATTTACGAAGGTATGGCTTCTCGCTCTTGACGGACAAACTCTTCCTTCAGTTAACCGCTTCGCGCCGCGAAAAGAATTTCTTGAATATCATAATGATATGATTTTCAAAAAGGCAGTGTGAGGCAGTCACATCTTCCTCAAAATTTGACGAAAATTGAAAAGGCAGTGTGATACAGTCACATCTTCCTCAAAATTTGACGAAAATTGAAAAGGCAGTGTGATACAGTCACATCTTTTTTGGAGTTTTATATGAGAACGGTAATTTATGCCCGATATAGCGCCGGGTCTAAACAAACAGAACAAAGCATCGAAGGCCAAATCCGCGTCTGTAAAGACTTCTGCAGGCAAAAGGGGCTCGAGGTCGTCGACGAGTACGTCGATCGGCATATCTCCGGCCGGACGGACGAACGACCCGCGTTTCAACGGCTCATAGCAGACGCCAAGAAGAAAAAATTCGAAGCGGTCTGCGTTTATAAGACGGACCGCTTCGCAAGAAACAAATATGACAGCGCTATATATAAAAGAGAGCTCAAACGCTGCGGCGTCCAGATCTACTACGCCGCCGAAGCGATACCGGAAGGCCCCGAAGGCATCATTCTCGAAAGCCTTATGGAAGGCCTTGCCGAATACTACTCCGCGGAGCTCGCTCAAAAGATCAAGCGCGGTATGACCGAGAGCGCGCATAAATGCCAGAGCACCGGTCCCGGCTGCCCGCTCGGCTACATAGTCGGAGACGATAAGCATTACCACATCGACCCCGACGCGGCGCAGATCGTCCGAACGATTTTCGATATGTACGTTAAAGGCGAAACGGAAGCCTCGATTCGCGAATATATCAATGCACGCGGGCTAAAAACGAAACGCGGTAATGACTTCGGAAAAAGCAGCATCAACCGAATCATCAAAAACCGCAAATATATAGGTGAGTATCGTTACGGCGATATTATCGTTCCCGGCGGCATGCCCGCGATCATAGACGAGGAGACTTTTATGATGGCTCAAGCGGAGACGGAGCGCAGACGTACGCGGAAAGCGCCGCGGTCGCCGAAAGCGGAGTATCTTCTTTCCGGTAAACTGTTCTGCGGGCATTGCAAGGCGCCGATGGTCGGCGTAAGCGGCACGAGCAAAACAGGCGACGTGCATTATTACTATTATTGCCCCAACAGACGCGGAAAAACAAAAACCTGCGAAAAACATCAAGTGCGGCGAGACTGGCTCGAAGACCTGGTCGTCGACCTGACACAGCGCTATATTCTTCAAAAAGATGTTTTAGAAGATTTAGCAAAAAAGATATGCGCGCTCCAGGAGCTCCAGAATGGCCCACACGAAGAGATCGAATTCTATAATAGAAAATTAGCCGAAAACAAGAAGGCTTCAAAAAACGTACTCCAGGCCATCGAGAGCGGCGTTTCTACGCAAACGCTGCCGGCCAGGCTAAAAGAATTAGAGCAAGAACGCGCCGTCATAGAAGGCGAGCTCGCATTTCTCGACAAGAAACGGCCCGAGCTTTCCGAAGATCAGATTCTCTTTATGCTTCTGCAATACGCGGACCAAAAAGAAGAAGAGACGAGCCAAGACTTTAAGCGACGGCTCATCTCCTGCTTCGTGTCCGAGGTTTACCTATGGAATGACAAACTTGTGATATTCTTTAACATCTGCGGTCCTGACGGAAAGCTCAAGTCGATCGATCTTGAAAAGTTCGACGAGCGAGACGTCAAGTCCACCATAAAAGGACGGCAATTTTGATAGAATTGCCGTCCTTTTCTTTTTGTGCTATGATAAAGGCGTGGATAAAACTGGCCGTGTTTCGTGTTGGCGGTTAATTGTCGATTCATGATAGGAGCGAAGATGTGGAAAACAAAGGCTGTGGCACAAAATATCCTGTTTTGATGATTCATGGAGTTGGCTTCCGAGATTTAAAGTGGCCTTTGTATTGGGGCAGGATACCAGCTGTTCTTTCCGGTACTGGATCTGTTTTATTCTATGGGCAGCAAGACTGCTGGGCGCGCATTGAGGACAATGCCAAATCAATCAAGGCAAGAATAAGACAAATATTGGATGAAACGGCTTCCGAAAAAGTCAATATCATTGCTCATTCCAAAGGTGGATTGGAGGCGCGCATGGTCGCATCGTCTTTGGGTATGGGTGAGTATATTGCCAGTATTACGACAATCGGAACGCCTCATCGCGGGTCAAAAACAATCGACAAATTGCTGAAAGCACCGGGATCGCTGTTTAATATCGCCTCCTTTGCCGTTGACAACTGGATTGGCCTTATTGGTGACACAAAGCCGAATTTCTATGCTGTCTGCAGAGATTTTTCCACCGAATACGCCGAGCGGTTCAATCGAGAAAACCCGGATGTTCCGGGTGTCTACTATCAAAGCTTTGCGGGAGTAATGAGGACTCCTCTTTCGGATATCAATTTGTCAACAGCAAACCTGATCGTTAAAATGATAGAAGGCGACAACGACGGATTGGTTAGTGTTGAGTCCGCAAAGTGGGGAGAAACATTTACGCTGTTGACCGGCCGAACGAACAGGGGCGTTTCTCATTATGATGAAATTGATTTCAGACGCTCTCCGCTTTCGTCAAATAGCGAAGGAGAAGGCGTGGCAGATATCTGCGATGTTTATAAAGCAATCGTAAACGACTTAGTTGAGCGGGGGTTCTGACGAGAAACCTCTCCCCAAACGTTCAAAATGCACCCCATTTGCCGTTTGCACCCCCCTAAAAGGAACTGCACCCCCCTAAATAAGCGGTGCACCCCCCTGGGGGAAATTCTATCAAAACAGTGCAACAAATCCAAATGAAAGCACCCCTTTTGGGGTGCTTTCATTTGGATTGAATGGGATCGAATCAGAATCGTACAGCCCGGTGGGCTGTACATCGACCAGTGGAACACTGGTCGATACCTATATTGTCTTTTTGCCCTGCAAAAAGACAATGCACGGATCATCCTTCGAGTCCACCATTTAGGGAAGTCTGGTAACAGGCTTCCTTTTTTAACAGTTTTCGCACGAAGTTCCAGGATTGATAATAATGTCAATGAGTTTTCTTTTTCTTATTTGCAGAAGCTTTTCCCAACAACACAAAAGAGCCGCGCAACGCGGCTCTTTTGTGTTTAGAGTGACTACCAAACAGAGATTAATCAGCATCGTTGTTTTTGAACTGAACAACAGGATACTTCGTTTCCAATTCGCAAAAGATCTGAATTGCTTTCTGAAAATAATCCTGCAGATCTTTTGGCATTTTATCGACGCCTGTGATCACAACCTCTCTCGTTCTTTCCTCACTCAGAGCAAAGTCGCGCAGGCAGTCCCAAAGTGCGTCCCAGTTTTTCCCATAATAGTCCGGAAAACCAAAGCTGGTTTTTATCTTCCTGTGAATGTCGTCAACATATCTGCAATCCGAAAAATCAAGCTCGATCTTTCCCGCGGGGATTGGCGCCCATCTGTTTTCATTCATGGTATCTCTTCCTCCAAAACGATCTCAACGAAGGTCCGGTAATGGTCGTATGTAACAAAAGCCAGTCCATCATTTGAATAAACTATTCTTTGCTGATTTCTAAATCCTCTTTCATAATTGATATCTGCTTCTTTCCATTCTCTCCCGGGTTTTGAGGGAAGATGGCCGTTTCTGTTTTCATACTCTCTCATTGTTACCATTCTTCCCGGCGCCACAATATGAAGATTTCCGCTCTTTGGTCTCCAACCTAAAGCAGTTGCCTCTTCATCTGTGAGATAGTACGGTGGCAGTATTCCACATTTCTTGATCCACCAATCTGCACCGTTCTTTCTCTTATCGGTTGCCGTACCCGTATACATAGCCTGCATTCGGGTAATCAAACACCGGCATTTTTCATGCAAAGGTGGGGCGGGATTCGGTATTTCACCGATCTCATAGATCTGCCCGTGCATTTCCTCACAGCGTATACAGCGTCGGGCATCCTCGATCGACAGCCAGTTTTTGTAATGTTGACTCAGCATCTTGTTCTCTTTGTATTGTATCACGCTTTTTTGATAATACAAGGATAGCACAAAGCCCGTCCCGTTGTACGGACTGTGCGGGGCAAGAAATCCCTTGACACCGCTAAGCGGACAAGAAAACTCTTTTGTCCGAGAGTGATTTGAAGTTGCTTTTCCTCGATCGAAAACGCTGCAGGCTTACCTTGTCCTGCATGTTGAACAGAGGAAAACAAATTCGTCGCTTTTCCTTTCTTTCGTTTTTGTTCTTCTTTTTTCGACCGGATGTGACACGCGCGCCAGAGCGCCTGGGCCAGTTATATTGCTTGTCTCATGGGGCATGTACCTCACCCGTCAGCCACGCGGTTCACATCCGTTTGTCGAAAGCCTTGATAAATCAGCATTTTTAATCGAATATGGGGGCGTAGCTCAGCTGGGAGAGCGTACGGTTCGCATCCGTAAGGTCAAGGGTTCGAATCCCTCCGTCTCCACCAATCTTGGGAAGTCTGGTTTCAGACTTCCCTTTTTTCATACAGCCGTCTGCACAGTCAGATTCCGAAATTCCTCGTAGGACACGTTGAAGTCGATCTCCAAACGGTAATCCCGAAATACCCGTACAGACTTGATAAACTTCGATACGAACATCTTTTTCGTCTCAAAGGAGCAGCGATCATATATATCTGCCCATCCGATCAGGCGGTCGTATTCCTCGCTGTCCGAGGCATCCTCGGACTGCAATCGGTCAAGCTCCGCTTGCGCTTCTTCCAGCGCCTCTTTCAGCTCGTCCAGTTCCTCTTTCGCCTTTTCGGAGAGCGATGTAAGCAGTTCTGCCGAAAACTTGCTTTGCCCACGAATGACCTTGATAGTCTCGGCTTCATAATCAGCGATCTCCTGTTGCTTGTCGCATACCTGCAGAGACAGGATTTTACACCTTGCAGACATAAGGTTGATCATTTCCTGCTGTTGGGAAGAAAGCAGTTCTTCGGTCGGTTGGTCTTTTATCCTCTGCAGCTGGCTTTTCACAACACGGTCAACGAGGCCATCGAGCGTCTTGATTCCGTACCCGGACGGCCCCTCACACTCTCCCGGATGCCGCTGTTTGTAGTGGCAGGCATACCGGGCGCGGGCGGCACGGACACAGCTTCCGTCCGCATGAACATTACGATAACCGCTTGTCGTCAGCGTCAGCCTGTTTCCGCAATACCCGCAAAACACGTTCCCTACCAAAAGCGACTGTCCTTTCAGATTCAAGGGCACATCGTTGTGGGGCATTGTCCGCTCCCGCATAATCTTCTGCGCCCGGTCAAAGGTTTCCCGGTCTATGATTTGCAGTTCTGGGATGATCTCTGATCTCGCTCCCCCGTTGTGCATGACGCCCGTGTAGATCTCGTTTTTGATGATGCGGTTGATTGTCGTATTCGGAAAACCTTTCCCGTCCTCCCTGTAGATGTGCATTTCGGCCAGATATTTGCAGAGCCGCTGAGCTCCGTAGCCCTCATGCACATATTTATAGAAAATGAGCCGGATGATTTCTGCTGCCGCTTCATCCAGTTCAATGTCAAAGACTTCTTTGTTGCGCTTGTTTGTCCGGCCTGTTTTCACAAGCCTGTACCCATAAGGTACGGAGCCGCCGGTGAAGAATCCTTTCTCCGTCAGTTGCTCCATTCTTGTGCGAACACGGACGGAGGTTTTGATACTCTCTCCTGACGCCTGCCAATAACGAATGTAGTTGAGCAGCTTGTCCACATGGGTATCAAATCGCTGCTGCCCCTCAACGGCGCTCCATACTTCTACGCCGTTTTTTACGAACCATTCTACGATAAACGGCGTTTCATCGTCGCGGCGTCCGAGCCTGTCAAACATGAAAACAAGCAGAATGTCAAACTTGCTCTGTATGGCATCCTCTTGAAGCTCCTGAATCGCGTCACGCTCTTTCGCGGATTTCTTGAAGCCGGACACGCCTTTTTCATACAGTTCTTTCGTGATCTCCCAGTCCGGGTGACCTAAAACAAACTCCTGGCAATACTGCCGCTGCATGGGAATGTCGTTTTTCTCTACCTGCCCCACCGTAGAAACACGGTAGAGGCATTCAACACGTTTATAACTCATGTTACACACCTGCGACGAATTTATTTCCTCTGTTCGTTATTCAGTTTTCAAGGTACATTTTCTATCATTATTATCGCATTTTTCGATATTATCGTCAAATATTGCCGCACTTTTTGGTGCGGTTTTCTGCTTCTTAAGCAGAGACCGGATCGCAACCAACACTTCCGGATTATCCTGCTTCGCGTAGTTGATCTTGACCTCGCAGCCTTCAATAATCAGTTTTTCCTCTCTCGTTTTGCCGTCCCCCGCTCTCTTGATTGCTTTTTTGTGCTCGACGCATAATAAAAATGTGTCTCACGGTGAGACACAATAAACGACAAAATCCGCACTCTTGCTTAGTGCGGATCGAAGGTATCACGGGCTTTTCAAAGGCAAAGAACAGACGGCGGCGGGGCGGGCCGCTCCGTAGGATATGTGTATCGTGCCTCCCTCCATGCTTATGGCGGGACGTTTGACTCTGTGACGTGCCATCAACGTAGGTATCATTATACCTGTTTGCAGATCTTGGCCGGCTGCCTTGCCATAGGCTGCATACAGCGTTGGTGAAATTCGCTATGCCGTCGGTCTGTTCACCTCCCGACCAACTGACGATCTCGGCGCACCCGCTGCCTGGCTCCCTGCAAACAGAATGTATCTGCCTGCCCTATTCACTTGTAGAAATGTGTCTCACGGTGAGACACATTCTGGGCTTCTCCAGCCCGCAGAAACGCGCCTTTTTGGTGCGCTTCTGCCGGATGGAAAATCACGGCTCAAAATCGTCCGGCGGTTCTTTGAATTGGAATTGAAAAATTGCGGCGTAAAGGGCAATCTCGCCCAGGTAACGAAGATCCTCGTCCACAAACTGACGTTCCATTCCACTGTCGTCTGAATAGCTGCAGAGGGCGCGACGGGCGATGTAGCCCTCAAAAAAGCTGACGATGCTTTGCGCCGCTTCTATATCATTTTCCTTCGCGGCTTTTATGATTTCGTAAGGGATCGTTTTCATTCGGCAACACCCATCAATCGCTGGATTCGCTTCAGCGCGGCAATTCTCCGGCGCTGCGCGGCGCTTTTGGAGATATGTAGCGCGGAGCCAAGCTCGGCGTCGTTATCTCCGATAATGTATGCAAGCAGGAGTATGTTCCGCTTTTGCGGCGGCATAGAGCGTAGGGCCTTGGCAAGATCAGGATTGACAATGGGGATTTTCAGACCATCCACGTCAAAGATCGCTTCGGGCAGCTCGACTTCTTTTCCACCTCTGTCCCGGCCCAGGGCGTTGTCCAGGTCGCCCAGGTTCTCCAAGGAGATCTCCGCCTGAGCCCGCCGATCCTTCTCTCTACGTCCCCGGCTAATCGCACGGTCAATGGAGGTCATGCAGTACATGGCGAAGGTGATCTCGTTGTAGCGTATATATCTTTCATACATTTCTGAGCCCTCCTGTCCCTCTCTGCTCTATAACAGGAAAATCCGCCCCTCTCCGACCCGCTTTTCGCAAAAAGCGAGAAAACTTCCCAAAACATAATTGTTTTCTACAGCTTTCGCGCAAGGGTGCAAAAAAATATGTCTCACCATGAAACATAAAAAGAGGAATATAGAAAACCGCAGGATTATTGTGTGTTCACACATAAAGCCCGCGGTTTTTGTTGGATGTTTAATCCACCCAATCTCCATTTTTTACGATCTGCACCGCCTGTTCAGGGCTGCGTAGCTTGGCGCGGTATTCGTCATAGACGCTCATCCGGCCACAGCCTCCCGACCGGCAGTGTAAGCTCTCAGATTCAGATCAACGAATTTGGTGGGAACGGTCTCTCGGATCACTTGCTCCCAGTCTATATCATCCATGCCAAGGGCCTTGGTCGTGGCTCCGAAAAGCACCACGTTCATGCACTTGGCGTTGCCGAGAGACTGGGCAATAGCGGAGGCATCCAGTACATGGCAGGTAAACGCCTCCTGCATGGCCTCCACACAGCCCTCCGGATACTCGCAAAGCCCCGCCGCTGTAGAGGCGCTGGGCAGCGCATAGTCATTGATGACGGCGATGCCGTCCGGCTTAAGAAACTCAGCATACCGCACAGCTTCCATCTTCTCGAATGCGACCAGAATATCCGCCTCGCCCTTGCCGATGACCGGGGCATAGACCTTGTCTCCGAAATGAACCTGCGTGGAGACGCTGCCTCCTCGCTGACTCATACCGTGGACCTCGGACATCTTCACATCGTATCCCTTGCTCATGACACCATTAATAAGAATCTTCGCGGTGAGGATCGCACCCTGACCGCCAACGCCAACCAGAATCACGCTTTTCTTCATGGTATTAATCCTCCTTCCGACGGATCGCACCCTTGGGACAGACCTGAGCGCAGACTGTGCAGCCCACACACTGAGTCGGGTCGATCTTAGATTTCTTGTCCTTAAAACTCACAGCTGGGCAGCCTACACGCAGACACATCTTGCACCCGATGCACTTGTCCGCATCCACGACGCAGGTGCCGGACTCATGCTTGATGCGCTTGATGAGCAGGCAGGGTCGCCGGGCGATGATCGCCGCGGGGACCTCGGAAGCCAGCGCGTCGTCCACGGCCTTCTGCATGGCCTTGAGATCCTGCGGATCGACAATGATGACGTTTTGATAACCGAGAGCATGCAGCACGTCCTCGATCTTGATCGCGTCAGCGATTTCTCCCTGGAGGGTGTAGCCGCTGCCGGGGTTGTCCTGATGACCGGTCATGCCGGTGATGTGGTTGTCCAGCACGCAAGGGATGACGTTTCCCTTGTTGTACAGGATCTCTGCCGCGCCGGTCATGCCGCTGTGGAAAAAGGTCGAGTCGCCCACGACGCCGAAGATCTTTTTCTTCTGGCCGGTAACCTCGAAGGCCTTTGCCATGCCCATGCCGACCGAGAAGCCGCCTCCCATGCACACGCAGGTGTCCATCGCGCTCAGCGGCGCGTTGGCGCCAAGCGTGTAGCAGCCGATATCGCCGGCGATGACAAAGTCCTTGCCCTTCGACATCGTATAGAAAAAGCCGCGGTGCGGGCAGCCGGGGCAAAAAGCGGGCGGACGGGAGACCGCCTTGACCGGTAACTCCTTCACTTCCGGCTCAATGCCAAACAGCATCTGCCTTAGGCGTTGCGAATTCAGTTCATACAGATTGCTGACCTTTTCCTTGCCGATACAGTCGATTCCTGCGGCCTTGATTTGCTCCTCCATAAATCCATCCAGTTCTTCGATCACATAGAGGGTTTTTACCTTGGAGGCAAAATCACGGATCAATTCCATGGGCAGGGGGTATGTAAGTCCCAGCTTCAGGAAGGATGTTCCCTCCGGGAAGACCTCTTTGGCGTATTGATAAGCAATAGACGCCGTGATAACGCCCACTTCACCGTTGCCCAGTTCCAGCTTGTTCAGGGGGCTGGTGTTGCCGTACTCTTCCAGCGCGGCAAGCATCTTCTCCACCTTGGGATGCTTCTGATAGGCATAGCCGGGTGCACAAATGTTCTTTGGAACATTCCTCTTATAAGGCCGTGGCTCGATTTCTGTGCGCTCGCCCAGTTCCACAAGGCTCTTGGAATGAGACACGCGGGTAGTAGTACGAAACAGCACCGGCATATCGAACTGCTCGGAAATTCTATATGCTTCCTGCAGGAAATCCTTACACTCCTGGGAATCCGAGGGCTCGACTAAAGCAATCCTGGCGGAGCGAGCATAGTAGCGGTTATCCTGCTCATTCTGAGAGGAGTGCATGCTGGGGTCGTCCGCACTGACGACGACAAAGCCTCCGTTCACGCCGTTGTAGGCAGCGGTGAAAACCGGATCGGCTGCCACATTCAGGCCTACATGCTTCATGGCGCAGAGACTGCGCACACCGGCTATGGAAGCGCCATAGGCCACCTCCGTGGCTACCTTTTCATTGGGCGCCCATTCACAATAGAGAGCGTCCTTGTATTTCGGAAGTTCTTCAAATATTTCCGTGCTGGGGGTGCCGGGATAAGCGGAGCAGACCTTGACTCCCGCTTCAAAAGCGCCTCTGGCTATGGCTTCGTTGCCGGATAAAAGGACTTTGCTCATGCTGCACTACCACCTTTCAGTAATTGATTTTTATAGCCTGTTGAGAAATAGTCATTGACCTGGAAAGGAACACTCTTAACCTCTTTTTATGGCCCTTATGCGTAGTCATTCCATATCTGTTTGAAAACAGGAAGACTTCGCTTTATCATATCCTTAGAAACACAGGTGCTGATGCGGAAGTATTCCGGGCAGCCAAAATCATCTCCGGGTACGACAAGCAGATTCCGTTCTTTCGCCATGTCAGAAAACGCTTTGGCATTGCCGCCCGGCGCCTTTACAAACATATAAAATGCACCGTTAGGCTTCACGCACTCATATCCATAGGAAGTCAGCGATTCATACAACATTTTTCGGTTTTGATCGTATGCATCAATATTGGGCCGTGAAGCAGCGCACTGCGCGACGACACGCTGCTGCAGAGAAGGGGCGCAGACATGGCCGGATGCTCTTGCAGCGCCTGCAATCGCGGCAAACAGGTTTTCGCTATCCTCCACAAAATCCGGTACGCAAACATAACCAATGCGTTCACCGGGCAAGGAGAGCGACTTTGAATAGGAATAACAAACAATGGTATTTGGATAAATGGCAGGAATAAAAGAAACTTCTGTGCCGTCGTATGCCAGTTCCCGATATGGTTCGTCCGCGATGATATAAATCGGGTGACCGACCTCTGCGCTTTTCTCTGTCAAAAGCTTGGCCAATTGTTCCAGTGTTTCGCGGCTATAGATCACTCCGGAAGGATTATTCGGAGAGTTGATGATGACGGCCTGCGTATGGTCCGTAATACGGGCTTCCAGCGCAGGTAAATTGATTTGAAAATTCCTCGTATCAGCAGGAACCGGCACAAAGGCCGCTCCGTTGTTCTCCACAAAAGGTCTGTATTCCGGAAAGAATGGCGCGACTCCAATGATTGCTGCATTCTCTACTGAAAGAGCTCGAATCACAGATATCAGCGCAGGGGCCGCCCCGCAGGTAAAGAAGATATTTGCCCCATGTATAGAGACATTAAATCTTTCACTTAACTCTTTGGCCACAGCCTCCCTTGCGTCCATTCCGCCCGGAGCAGGCGTATAACCATGGACGGCAAGGCTGTCAACGGTTTGGATAATATTCAAGAATGCTCGATTAACTTCAGGCGGTGCTGGAATAGACGGATTGCCGATAGAATAATCGTAGACATTTTCTCTTCCAACGATGGCAGTCTGCTTGAGCCCATACTCGAACAGTTCTCGAATACAGGAGCGTGTTTTACCCAGTGAGAGCATTTTTTCGTTTACCATGTAAGAGTCTCCTCTCGTTTGTTTTCTCCCATAGATTCAGATAGGTACGCCAGCCTGAAGCGAAGCGTACCTATCCTTTAGGAGTGAAAGTGTGCTGCTGAGAAACGAAACCGCGGATCAGACGATGCCCTGGGCCATCATGGCCTCGGCCACCTTCAGGAAGCCGGCCACGTTCGCGCCGACCATCAGGTCGCCGGGCTTGCCGCACTCGACGGAGGCGTCGTAGCAGGCCTTGTAGATGTTCTTCATGATGCCGTGCAGCTTCTCGTCGACCTCGTCGAAGCTCCAGGACATGCGGATGGAGTTCTGGCTCATTTCAAGACCCGAGGTGGCGACGCCGCCGGCGTTGGACGCCTTGCCCGGGGAGTAGAGCAGACCGTTCTTCTTGACGACCTCGATGGCCTCGGGAGTCAGCGGCATGTTCGCGCCCTCGAACACGGCCATGCAGCCGTTGTCGACCAGCGCCTGCGCGCCCTTCTCGTCCATTTCGTTCTGGCTGGCGCAGGGGTGCGCGATATCGCACTTGACGTTCCAGATGTTCTTGCAGCCCTCGTGGTACTCGCTGCCCGGGACCTCGTCGGCATAGACGCTGATGCGGGCGCGTCTCTTTTGCTTGATCTCGAAGAGCTTGGGCAGGTCGATGCCCTTGGGATCGTAAACATAGCCCTGAGAGTCGGACATCGCGACGACCTTGCCGCCGAGCTGCGTGACCTTTTGCGCGCAGTACTGCGCGACGTTGCCGGAACCGGAGACGACGACGATCTTGCCGTTGTAGTCGGTGTTGGCCAGGTGCTTGAGCGCTTCCTCGGAGAAGTAGCACAGACCGTAGCCGGTGGCCTGCGTGCGGGCCAGGGAGCCGCCGAAGGTCAGGCCCTTGCCGGTGATGACGCCGCCCTCGAAGCGGTCGACGATGCGCTTGTACTGGCCGTACATGTAAGCGACCTCGCGTCCGCCGACGCCGATGTCGCCCGCGGGAGTATCGGTGAACTGGCCGATGTGACGGTACAGCTCGGTCATAAAGCTCTGGCAGAAGCGCATGACTTCCTGCTCGGACTTGCCCTTCGGGTCAAAGTCGGAGCCGCCCTTGCCGCCGCCCATGGGGAGCGTGGTGAGGGAGTTCTTGAGGATCTGCTCGAAGCCCAGGAACTTCATGATCGAGAGGTTGACGGAGGGATGGAAACGCAGACCGCCTTTGTAGGGGCCGATCGCGGAATTGTACTGCACACGGTAGCCGCGGTTGACGTGGGTAACGCCGTTGTCGTCCACCCAGGGGACACGGAACTCTATCACGCGCTCAGGCTCGACAAAGCGTTCCAGCAGGCCCGCTTTTTCCCACTCGGGATGTTTGTCGACGACGAGCTCCAGGGACTCGAAGACTTCACGCACGGCCTGAAGGAATTCGGGCTCGTGACCGTCGCGAGCCTCAACCTCAGCGTAAACTCTTTTCAGATATTCGTTGATGAGCATATTGACCATTTCCTCTCATTCTGTGTTTATGAATGTTTAGCGGCTCGTTGTCTGAACTATACAGCATGAAACGGGGGCTTCAAGGCGATAAAAGCGTCCGAGAAGACCGTTTTTTCAAATTATTGCAGCTAATAACATCTCAAGCCGCCTTTTGTATTGTCTTGCTGCCTCGCCTGTTCTTATGTACGGCTTCCACAGACAGAAAACGGAAAACCGTTATCGGCAGCAGAGCTCTTCCTCGGATGGCGCGTAGGGTTCCAGGAAAGCATGGAAGTGGCGCATGGGTAAATTGTGCCCCCAAATGATACGCATATTGGGGATAGAGTCACGATCCTCATACAGGGCTTTGACCGCGGCGATGACGTAATCCAGGTGCTCCCGGGTCAGGCGGCTGCGATCAACGGCAAAGCGGACAACATTGGCAACCTCCGCCTGCTGTTCCGGAGTCTTCAGGTCATATTCCATGGAGTAGTCGCCGAGTTCCGAAACGCGGATACCGTAGCGGCGGATCAATTCCAGCGAGAAGCCTTCGCCGGCAAAGCTCTCATGGCCGCGCTTGCCGTCAAAAAACTCGTCCATGTTGATGTATACGGCGTGGCCACCCGCTGGGAGCACAACACCCTTTACGCCTGCGTCATAGAAGCCCTCAGCCAGATAATTGACCTGCTTGACGCGCTCATCGAGGTATTCGAAATTACAGCTTTCGTATAAGCCCACAGCAAGCGCCATGATGTCACGACCGCTCATGCCGCCGTAGCTGTCGTTGCCGTAACAGGAGATCTGCTTAACCTTCAGCAGAACGCCGACATCGGTCTTGACAGAGCCGTCCTCGCTGAAGTCGGAGAAGTTTTTCCAGAACAGGCCCTTGTCACGAAAAGCCAGCATACCACCCATGTTGGCATGGCCGTCTTTCTTGGCGCTCATGGTAAAACCATCGCAGTAGGAGAACATCTCCGTGGTGATCTCTGCGATGGACTTATCGGCATAGCCCTCTTCGTTCATCTTGATGAAGTAGGCATTTTCGGCCCAGCGTGCGGCGTCAAAAATATAGGGGATGTTGTAGCTGTGCGCGATCTCGCTGACAGCACGGATATTGGCCATGGAAACGGCCTGGCCACAGACGGGGTTGTTGGTGATACAGGAGAAGATCAGCGGCACGTTCTCCGGACCAACAGCTTTGATCAGCTGTGTGAGCTTGTCCAGATCCATGTTGCCTTTAAAGGGGTTCTTTTCATAGCGTCCGCCTTCGGGAACTTCATACAGCAAGGTCTTGTTGTACAGATTGCGAGGGATTGAGCCCATCTGCTTGATATTGCCCTCAGTGGTATCGAAGTGGCCGTTGGAGGGAATCGTGAAAACCTTGCCGGGATGGCGCTCACCCAAGATTTTTTTGACAATCTCCATCAGGACGGACTCGGCCGCACGGCCCTGCTGGATGATGAACGTGTTGGGGCGCTCCATCTGCGCAGCGCCGCCGTTGAAGAAGCCTCCTTCATATTCGCAGAGATAGACCTCGTTCATCATTTTTTCCACGTCGCGACAGTCGGTGCGCACAAGGTCGACGGTCTTCTTCCAGTTCTTTTCACCGCCGCGCTCAAAGATATCGCGGAAGGTGTCAAGAAGGACATAATAGCCTGTGTTGCGACCGTAAGCTTCGTCACCAAGGAACAGGGACGCCCACTGATGGTTGGTCATAGCGGTGGTACCGGAATCAGACAGCATGTCGACCGTCAGCATACCGGCCGGGAACGCAAACTCATTATAATGGGTGGCCTTCAAGACACGCTCTCGTTGCTCGACGGTGACGTTGGGTAAATCGCGCACGGCATAAGTGAAGTGGTGAGGAGTCGGGACGTTCAGCGGATACTCTTTTGACAAGATCTTTACCTCCAATTGATGATTTTTTAAAGATACCCCAGTCGGAGCAGAATGCTTTCCTCTTCTCCGCTTTCCGGACGGACGGTATTCCGTTTTGAAAACAGCATAAAACACGGGACGTCCCGGGTTTGTGCCAGGACGTCCCGGATTTGATAGGAATAACCTTTGCAGGAAAAACACCAGGGCGACAGAAATTCATGCCATAATCCGCTTTCGCGCAGTAACAGCACTAATGTGTTGATTGCAGACAATATGCGCTGTGCTGCCGAGCCGGAAAAGGTCATAAAACCATGTTATTGATTTTATGCCATGAATTACTGCGCAATCGCCTCAAGGATTTTAACCAGAAGCTCTGTTGTTACACGGACGCTTTCAATATCACAGCTTTCGTTGGGCGTGTGAACGTCAAGCAGGGTCGGGCCAATCGCGATCATATCCAGCGCGTGGTTCTTTTCGGCAAATGCGCCGCACTCCACACCGGCATGAACGGGTTCTACCACCATGGGGATACCGGTCAGCTTCTCATAAGCTGCACAAGTGATCTCCGTCAGCTTACTGTTGGGATTCACCGCCCAGCCGGGGACATGGCCGTCGTTGCGAAGGGTAAAGCCGCAATGATCAGCCAACGCCTGGCAGATCACGCCAGTCTGTGTTGCATGGTATGCCACAGAGCTGCGGGCGAAATCTGCGAAGCTGACCTCCTCATCGTTCACAGTGATCGTGCCGATGTTGGAGGAGCTCTCCACCAGACCGTCGATAAACGGGCTCATGGTATGCACGTTGTTGGGCGCCATGGTCATCAGGTTCACCAGACCGTAGCCGGTTTCCTTACCCAGCACACGCTCAGGGGCGTCTCCAACTTCCACCTGGAAGGTATACTCCTTTTCGATGTTGTCGAAGGCGTCCTTGAATTCGGCCATGAACTCATCCAGAACAGCCTTTGCCTTATCCACATCGCTGGGCGCGATAGCGAAAGACACCTTTCCGAATTTCGGGATGGCGTTGGGGGCCTGGCCGCCGCTGAAGGAGGCGACGCGATAGTCAATACCGCGCTGCTTCAGCATGGCCATTGCGGTGGCAAGGCTCACCAGAGCATTGGCATGACCCTTGTTGATGCCCACGCCGGAGTGGCCGCCCAGCAGATTGCTGAACGCGATCGTCATGGTCTTGCTTCCGGCAGGGGCCTTTTCCCAATCAGCCTTGCGGCTGAAAATGAAGAAGTCGCCGCCGGCGCAGGAGTTGCACAGAGATCCCACCGTCTCCCAGTCCAGATTGACCAGATAGGCGCCATCCAGATATTTGGGATTCATGTTCATGGAGTCCATGCCATCTTCCTCGTTGGTGGTAAAGATCGCACGGATGGGACCGTGACGCAGAGAGTCATCCTGCAGCAGATACAGGGCCATTGCCACACCGATACCGTCGTCCGCACCGAGGCTGGTACCATCGGCGGTCAGTGTCTTTCCATCGTTGATAATCTTGATGGCGTCCTTCATCGGATCGTACGCTACGCCCTCTTCCGCCACACAGACCATATCCATATGTGCCTGGAAAATCACGCGGGGTACGTTCTCACAACCGGCAGAGGCAGGCTTGTCGATGATGACCTCGTTGAGCTCATCCACTTCCACCTGCAGGCCGTGATCCTTGGCCCACTGGCAGAGATAGGCGCTGATGCGTTCCTCGTGATGAGACGGACGGGGAATCAGGGCCATTTTGCTGAATTCATCGATTACGATATCCAGAGCTTTGCTCATCAAACAGTCTCCTTTCAATCTTTTGCAAAGGAAGTTGCATCCTCAATGCTGATAGCTTCGCCGCCCACAAAACTTGTGCCCTTTGTAAGAGAGTATACAAGCCAGTAAACCAAGAACGAAATAATCACGGCATCAAGCGCAGGAGAGAAAATATGCAGAACACCGAGTGTTTCAAGAAGGCCAATCAGGGCGCCGCAGATCCATGCGACAATTCCTGCCCAGTTAACACCCTTGACAGGGCTCCAGTTTTCTTTCTTTCCTTTGCAAATCACAAAGTAATCGCAAATAATGACACCCATACAGGGCGGGACAACAGCGCCAAGAATGCTGATATAAGTGTTCAGGAAATCCGCCAGCCCGATAATTGCAAGCAGAATGCCAAGAACACCGCAGCACATGGTGACCAGCGGCCTCTTGGAGTCCTTGATAGAGAACATCTTGCAGAAGGCCAAGCCAGACATATATGCGTTACCGGTATTGGTGGTCCATGTCGCAAGAATTAAAACCAGCATGGCCAGGATCGGAAGGCCAAGACCGGCGAACATAGCGGTTACGTCGTAGTTGCCAGTGCCGATCGCCATAATTGCGCCGACCATAATCATCAACAAGGCAGCGGGAATGACGCCGAGCAGAGTAGATTTCACCACATCCCCGCGAGTCTTGCAGTAACGCGTGTAGTCAGAATTGCAGGTCGCGCCCAAAGCGAACAGTCCAATTACAGTTGAAATTGCTGCCGGCATTGTCATTAGATTTGCCGGTACAGCACTTGCAATGCTACCCCAACCTGCCTGATTAATGGAGTGAATTCCACCATATGCGCAAAGAATTACAAGAAGAGGAACCGCGATATAGTTTAATACTGCCATCCACTTAACGCCGTACACGGCCGTTATGAACATGACAACACCCCAAATAATGCAGCTGAGCCAGAACGGGAAGTTCGATACTCCCACAGCTGCCATGAGTGTATTGAAAGCCAACGCGCATGTTGCTGTCTGTACCGCGAACCATCCGGCCTCGCAAATAAATATCACAAGCGCCATTGTAAAGTTTGCACCCGTTAAGCCAAATGCTCGCGTAGAGGTCATGGTGGCATTCAAACCTGTGTCAGACCCTATGATACCGCCAAGGATCATGAGGAGGCAGCATACAGAAAAACCAATCAGCGTAGCCCAGAAGATAGACCCCATCGTCAGAACACCGCCGAAAATGCCGCCTACCATCAGCATGGGGATACAGATCATCCCGCCGACCCAAATAAAAGCTATGGTCCACCAATGTTTTTTTTCACTTTCTTTAATTGGAGACATTCCATGATCCTGAGTTGATTGTTCCGTCTGAACAATATTGTTTTCTTCCATCTCTTTTTCTCCTTTCCTGAATTGTGGTTTTTTGGGAAGGGAGAGTGGGGCAGGGCTCGGCAACCCTACCCCATCTCCCGAGGAAGAGGGTACAATTGTCTATGGAAAACAATTGTATTTACTTGTAGCGAACGATCTTGCCGGTGTACTCCACATTGGTGAAGTAGGGCTTCCAGACCTCGTTGATCTTATCCTCGCCCTGTTTCCACCATCTTTCGTCAACCTTGAACACACCGACATCGACCCATTGCCCAACTTCGGTATCGGCATTGGTGAGGGGCACCGTGTTCTTTTTGTCATAGAGAGAAATGATGTCAGGGGCCGTCATCAGGACGGTGTTTTCCTTGTAAAGGACAAGATTCTCATTCTGGAACAGGATCTTATATTCCGCCCCATCCTGGCCGGCGATAATGGCGACGCCATAGTCGAAGCCGCCAGCAGTCTTTGTTTCGACCTTTGTGATCGTGCCGGTGCAGATTGCTTTGCAGGGAAGGTGACCATAGTCCGCAAGATGGTCGAAAATGTTTGCATAATCGTGGTGTGGCGGCTTGTTATCTTTCCACGGATGGATATACTCTTGAGCAGACTGACCGACTTTCAGAGCATAGGAGATCGTCCCATTACCGATGGCGCTCTGAATTTCATCCTTGGTTACCATCCATCCGGCCAGACCAGCGGTCATGTCGAAAGCAACGCAGATATTTCTTCCGATGATTTCCGCTTCAGAGGCGTCTCTGGGGTCTGCCAGCGTGATGGTCAGACGGTTGTTCTTGTTGTCGGCCATGGCCAGAGGAGAGGTGTTCAGGCCGTTGACGTGCAGCAAGAGGGTGTCCAGAGCGGGAACAGCACGAGCAGCACCGTCAGCATCAACAATGGGAATCCCATTCAGGAGGGAAATGAGCATGGGGACAAATGTATTGAATCCGCCGATCTCCACAGGCAGAGTATACTTCAGCGATTTACCGGCCTTTGCGGCCATCTTCACCAGAGTGTCATACGCGTTGACGGCATAGGGTGTAAAATCCTTTCCGATGATTGCCTTTGGCGCGCCCATACCGGCGGTGACTGCAGCGAAAGCTCCATCTTCCATATCAGAGGGAAAGATCATTTCCACCTTGACGTCTTTACCCGGATGAGTTTCAATAAAGCGATTGAGCGTGTCCAACGCAGAGGACATGGACCCACCGCCGCCAGCGCCCAGAATGGTTGCACCGAAGATTACATTTCGAATGTCGGTTTCGTTTAAAATCATAATTGTTTCCTCCTTTTCCAGCAAAATGAGTTGTACTGTTTCGAAAGATTAATAACGTAACATTGCATTACTTATAACGAACGATCTTGCCAGTGTACTCCACGTTGTCAAAGTAAGGTCTCCAGACCTCATTGATCTTGTCTTCACCCTGCTTCCACCACATCTCGTCCACCTTGGCGATACCGACGTCAACATACTGGCCCTCAGCGGTGTCCGCATTGGTCATAGGCATCTTGGTATCTTTGTTGTATACGGAAATGATATCCGGCGCGGTCATCAACGTGACGCCGTCTTTGAAAATCGCCAGGTTCTCGTTCTGGAAGGGGATCTGGTACTCGTGACCGTCCTCGCCGGCGATAATGGCCACGCCATAGTCAAAGCCGTGGGCCGTCTTCGTCTCCATTTTGACGATCTTGCCGGTGCAGACAGGTTTACAGGGCAGGGAGCTGTTCTTGGCGATGAAGTCATACACGTTGCCCTTGCCGTCGAATCTAGCCATGACTTCGCCTATGGATTTAGCATATGTGATGCTGTTGGTAGCGATGGCAGAAAGAATCTCGTCCTTCGTCACCATCCAGCCGGACAAACCGGCAATCATATCAAAGGCCATGCAGATGTTGCGGCCAATGACTTCCGCTTCAGAGGCATCTCTGGGATCGGCCAGTTCAATGGTCAAACGATTGTTCTTGTGGTCGGCCATGGCCAGCGGAGAGGTATTCAGACCGTTTACATGCAGCAGCAGGGTATCCAGCGCGGGGACTGCACGACCGGCACCGTCGGCATCCACGATGGGAATACCGCGCAGCAGGGCGATCAGCATGGGAACGAAAGTATTGAAGCCGCCGATCTCCACGGGGCAGGCATATTTCAGCGTGCGTCCCATACCGGCAGCCATCTCGACCAGCGCCTCATAGGAGTTGACGGCATAAGGAGTAAAGTCTTTCCCAATCAGCGCGCGAGGAGCGCCCATGCCAGCGGTTATTGCGGCATAGGCTCCCTCTTCCATATCGTTCGGATCAAGGAGTTCCAGCTCAACGGGTTTGTCAGGGTGGTTCTTTTTGTAGATCTCAAGCAGATCCAGACCGCCAGAGGGGGACCCGCCACCACCAGCGCCAACAACAGTGGCACCGATAATGACATTCTTCAGATCAGTTTCGTTTAAGATGTTTTTTCCCATGATTAGCTCCTCCATTTTTACAGTTTTAATGGGAACGAAAAATGTTTGCGCATTCTTATTGTATAATTTGCACAAGATTATCGCATCGTCCCATTAACTGAAAATAGAGGAGGATTGTTGTTACCTAAGGACAAATGAACATCTGGGGATTTGTTCGTGTAGACATTTTCAAGTGTTAATTTACCATGTATCCTATAATAGGGATGTTATATTCGGAACACATATTTAACGATTGGGAACCCAATCTAATCAATGCGTAGTAAGGAGAGATAAAGATGAGTGTAACAGTTTCCGACTGTCTCAAGCTTCCAGCTCTGAGAGAGGCTCGTTTGGTTGCTGGAAACAGCGGAGCAAACCGGGTTGTAACTGCAGTGTCCGTCATCGAGTATCCGAAGATAAGCTTGATGTCCAGCGACCTTGTAGTTGGCAACGAGATGTTAATCTCGGCGCTTGTATATATCAGAGATGATGTTGATCAACAATGCAAGCTAATGCGGCATCTTCACAGTTTGGGCGTAGCATGTCTTGTTCTATATTATGTTGGGATATTTATTCCAGAAATCGATAGAAGCCTTCTGGAAACTGCTGACAGCTTAGGCTTTCCTCTCATTGCCATGCCAACGGGGAGAATGGACTTCCGCTACAGCGATTTAATTACTGAGGTTATGGAGCAAGTCTTTATTGACCGAAAGCAGGAGAGATACTACGTCTCTGAAATGGTCAGTCGGCTCTCGCAATTACCAGCTCAGCATCAAACTATGAGTTCAGTATTGCGCCTTCTCAGCGACCGTCTCCATTGTACTTTGGTACTGGCGGATCGCTATCTGAACGGAAAAGCCTTCGCAGCTTGGCCGATCTCCAACCAATGGGACTATCATGTCATATTGAAAAGCTTCGAGGAAAACAGGCCCTCTGCCACTGAACCAATGGAGGAGTATTATTATGGGAAAAAGGTCTTTATGTGGGACTTCCCCGTGGTATCAAAACGCGACCAGGCCTTTCATATGTTCGTTTTAGACGAGCAGGGCGTTCAAACGCATGAGGATTTATTACAGGCTGCAGAGATAATAGAATTGTTCCTGAATATATGGAATCAAAATCACAATTATGAGGGAACAGATGCCCTTGTCCACGCTATTCTTAGCGATCAACCCGCCGAAAAAGAACGGCTTGCGGCGCAAATGCATATCGACATCGAACCGATACACACCATTTGGATTTTGAAGATCACAGATGAAGCTGGGACCCCTGTCGATGGCAGCCAGCGCCTCTTCTGCTTAAGGCAATTACATCAATACTTAAAAGAGCGTCATAAAACAGTAATTGTGGACACATATAGTAAGTATATTGTGTCACTGTCAGATGACAGCTTGTTTGAGGATACTGAATTAACCATGGCGCACGAGTTCGAACAAAAGTTGGGAGCAGAAGGGTTTCACCTTGAAGGCGTGGTTTGTCAGGGAGTTGAAAACACTACACATGCTCGTAATGCCTACTTGATTTCAGATGCATTTTTAGAAACTGCCCATGCCATCTATCCAGAAAAAAAGATATTCTCCTTTGGCGAACTGCTATTCTCTCAGAAATGCAAAAGCATCATAGATCAAGGAGATGCAAAAGTGAGAGCAGAGATGCAGTGTCTGGATAAACTTTATAATCTTCCGGATAAGGACAATCTGCTGCGCACACTATGTGTTTATCTGCTGGACGCAGAAACGAACACGCAAAAAACAGGACAGTTGCTTTTCCTTCATAAGAACACCGTGAAGTATCGTCTCAATAAAATACGTTCAACGCTGAACTACGAGCTTACGCAAATGCCGGAAACCTATGCTTTGTATCAAGCCGCAGCGCTGTATAGGCTTTTACATGGATGAGCTTACCTTCATGACAGTCCTCCCATAGGCTCCGCGTAATAGATAGTGAAGCCCATTTCCGCCTCGACTTCCGCCTGACTGATCTCCTCCGGCTCGGCAAAGCGAATCTTCGCGCTTGCTGCCTCCTCATCTGTCAGGGAGCAGAAATCCTCATACGCCTCTCCGCAAACGGAAAAGGGACCGGCCATGATAATGTCCCCGATGTGCCGGTTCCCGGGCATGCCGCGGAGCTTGGCTTCCTCGTTGCCGACAACCACCAGCCCGTCCTCAAGATAAACGGGTTAAATATACCCGTCCACGGCCTTTTGCATGTGTTCCAGGTCGTGCAGGATCGCTGTCTCAAAGGCTGGACGGTTTGGCTCCACATAGACCACACGCATCAGGTTGTCCGGCTTGTGCGTCAGGCTCTCGTCGAAGGCGATCTTTTAAAAACCGACGCTGTCACAGAAAAAGGCGCCCGATTCCACGGCGGGGATTTCCAGCCCCACCATATCGTGCGCCTCAAAGCTGATGTTCTGATTCCGCAGGTTCTCGATCTCAAGGTTGTATTCCACGAGATCGGTAAAGCGGCGGGTAAAGCTGCCGCCCAGCGGTGAGCTGCCCTTGATCTCTCCGACGAGGTACGGGATGCCCTCCGGCTCGATCACCACCACGTCGGACACTGACATAGAACGCCCGCGATGCAAGGGGTGCCATTCGGAATTGAACCGAATGAACAGTTCCTCTAAACTCTTGGGATCAAGCTCGGCATTGAATACTTCCTCGTAAAGTGAGGGATCGACGGTGCTCTTGCCGGTGAGCTTTTTCAGATCCTCCAGAGACCGAAAGGCAGCGTGGCCCTGATCTCTGTCCAGATCGATCTGATAGATTTTTACTCTCGTTTGGGTTTTCCTCCTCTCTGGATTCGTTCAATTTCTTGTTTCATGCACCGCTCCCGCCAGCAGACAAAGCCGTGGCCGGGGAAGGGGCATCCGACGCACTCCGGCTTCTCGGTACAAACCGGTTTTTCCGGAGGCTCCCTTGCGCTGCCCGAAGGCTCGTGGCGCATGAGTTGGCGATAGTTTTCTCTTGCAGGGCGATCCCTGCTGTTTGCTTCTTTTTCCATGTACATCTCCTTTTCTGCGGAAAATAAAAA
>JAFRBD010000090.1 GCA_017405065.1 Ruminococcus sp.
CGAGGTCTTGTACAGATCCGTCACCTCGAACGCCGTCGGATCGACCTTATTTCCCGCTCCCATTGAAGAGATGATTGCTGTTCCCGCTTCTTTCGCGTTCACGACCAGCTCGAGCTTGCCTTTGACCGTGTCGATCGCGTCGACGATATAATCGTACTGTGTAAAGTCAAATTCATCCTTCGTATCGGGCATATAAAACGTCTTATAGGTGCGCACCCGACAGTCGGGGTTGATGTCGAGGATTCGGCTCTCGGCAATATCCACCTTGTATTTCCCGACGGTACTGCGCGTTGCAAGGATCTGACGGTTGATGTTAGTCAGGCAGATCTTGTCGTCGTCGATCAGATCGAGCGCGCCGACGCCGGATCGAGCCAGTGCTTCCGCAGTGTACCCACCTACGCCGCCGATCCCGAAGATCGCGACTCTGGATGACGCGAGGACGTCCATCACCTCTTTGCCGAAGATCAACTGTGTTCTGGAAAACTGATTCAGCATGACTGTTCACCTGTCTTTGATGATCCGTTTGATGCGATCGACCGCCTCTTGCAGAACGCTGTGCGGGCAGGCAAAGTTCAGACGCATGAAGCCCTCGCCGCTCTTGCCGAAGGTGGAGCCTTTATGCAGGCGCATGCCGCCATCCAGCAGGAACCGATTGTACAGCAACTTGTCGGAGAGTCCGAGCCTGCGGCAGTCGAACCACGCAAGGTAGGTGCCCTGAGGTTGATTGACGCGGATCAACCCGTCCTCCGGGAACGCCTGTGAAAGGATCGTCCTGCTCTCGTCAAGATAGTTCAGCAGTTCGTCGAGCCATGCTTCGCCATCATTATAAACCGCCTTTGTTGCGGCGACAGCGAAGGAGTTGATACCATAGCGGCAGTTCGCGATCATCTCTTTTTGTACCGCCCTGCGGATTGCGGGATCGGGAATGATGACCTCTGACGCCTCAATGGATGCGAGGTTGAACGTCTTGGTCGGCGCGACGCAGGTGACGGTATTCGCCGCGACCTCTTCGGATAATGCCGCGACCGGGATATGCCTGTTCGGCGCAAAAACGAGGTCGGAATGGATCTCGTCCGAAATGATCTTCACACCGTTGTTCAGACAGATCTCTGCGAAGCGTTCCAGCTCCTGACGCGTCCACACCCTGCCGACAGGATTGTGCGGAGAGCAGAACAGCACCGCCTTGACATGATCCTTTTTGATCTTGCTTTCAAGATCGTCAAAGTCGATCGTGAAAAGCCCGTTATGGTTGACTAAATCGGAGATGACGAGCTGACGGCGGTTATGCAGGATAACGCCCTCGAACGGATAGTAGACCGGCTCGAAGATCAGCACCGTGTCGCCCTCGTCCGTCAGCGCGCGGATCGCGCAGGCGACGGAATACATCACCGCGGGAGAGGGCAGGATCCACTCGTCCTGTATCTCGAAAGCAAAGCGGCGGCTGTACCATGAGCGCACCGCATCAAGGTACGCTTCATCTACGCTCTGATAGCCGTAGATGCCTTTTGCGGCGACCGCATTGACTGCTGTTTCCACACACGGCGCGGTCTTGAAATCCATATCCGCCACCCACATCGGGATGACGTCGGTCGTGCCGCTGATCGGCTCATACTTGACATCTCCCGGAGTGCGCCGGTCATAGATCGTATCAAAATCAAACATGAACTCATCTCCTTTGCGAAGATTCCTTCCTTAAATGTTGTAATACCATGAGCTGTCCTGTTCGATCTCTTTTCGCTCGGCAGGATGGCTTTCGTCATAGTTATACAGGAGTTCCTGACTCTTGACGCTGACCCTCGCCCCCTCCGGGATGGAAGAAGTGATAAAGGCGTTGCCGCCCACGACCACGTTTTTGCCGATGACCGTTTCGCCGCCGAGGATCGACGCACCGGAATAGATGGTCACATTGTCGCAGATGGTCGGATGGCGCTTGGCGTTCTTCAGCTTCTGACCGCCTCTGGTGGAGAGCGCGCCCAGCGTCACGCCCTGATAGATCTTCACGTTGTCACCGATCACGGTCGTTTCACCGATGACGATGCCGGTGCCGTGGTCGATGAAGAAATACTTGCCGATCGTGGTACCCGGATGGATATCGATGCCCGTGATGCTGTGGGCGTGTTCGGTCATGATGCGCGGGATCAGCGGAACGCCGAGCTTAAACAGCTCATGCGCGATACGGCTGGTAAAGATGGCATACAGTCCCGGATAGGTACAGATGATCTCGTCCTTGTTGTACGCTGCGGGATCGCCGTCATAGGTCGCTTGGATATCGGTTTCGATATACTCCCTGATCCGCGGGATCGTTTCGAGAAACGCAAAGGTGATCCGCTCTGCCGCCTGAGCGATCGCATCACTGTCGGCGTTTTCATAAACGGGAGAGTACCGCAGGACGATCGCGGTCTGCTTGATCAGGTTGTAGATGATGTCCTCCAGCAGGATGGAGATATTGTTGCGGACGGTATAAGTCCTGTAGTTCCTGTTTCTGTAATAGCCCGGATAGATGACGATCTTGATCTTTTCCAGAATGTCGATCACGATATCCTTGTCGGGGTATTCGAACCTTTTGATCTCATCGATCGTTCTGCCCCTGCCGTAATCCTCCATCAGGCTGTCAGCCAGCGCGTTGATCCTTTGATTCATTGATTCCGACATCATGGTTTCCTTTCATATATACCAAAATGCGCCGCAGAGAATTTCCCTGCGGCTTATGTATTAAATCGTCATTGCGAGCCCTTTAGGGCGTGGCAATCCCCTTCCTGTTGCAGCAGGTCGGAATGACAGGGGGATTCCCACGTCGGGACGATGTCCCTCCTCGGAATGACAGCGTTAC